>NZ_JBRREK010000063.1:0-19769 GCF_056760235.1 Stenotrophomonas sp. STEN018 | reverse complement strand
GCCATGCTCGGCAAGAGGCTTTACCGGCGAGGCCTCTGCCGAGCATGGCTCGGCACTACAGACGTTGGCTGCATTTTTTGGCTTCGCGGCTTACGCCGCTCCTACAAAAGCAATGCGTCAGCCGGCCTTCGGCATCAGCTTCAACAGCTTCGCATTGTTACCATCTTCCAGCAGCCACAGCGCGCCGTCCGGGCCTTGCTCGACTTCGCGGATGCGGTTGCCCATGTCGAAGCGCTCGGCTTCGCGGGCCTTGTCGCCATCAAAGGCAACACGTACCAGCGACTTGGACGACAAGCCGCCGATGAAGCCACTGCCATGCCACTGCGGGAACTGCTTGCCGTTGTAGATGATGAAGCCGGCCGGTGAAATCACCTGGCGCCAGGTCACCACCGGTGCAATGAATTCCGGGCGGGTGTCGTGGTCCGGGATCGGGCGACCGTCGTAATGATCGCCATTGGAGACGATCGGGTAGCCATAGTTGCCGCCGCGCTGGATCAGGTTCAGCTCATCGCCGCCCTTCGGGCCCATCTCGTGTTCCCACAGCTTGCCGTTGCCGTCGAAGGCAAGGCCGAGCACGCTGCGGTGGCCCAGCGACCACACTTGATTGGCCGGTGAGCCCTGTGCCATGAACGGGTTGTCAGCCGGCACGCTGCCATCGTCGTTGAGGCGGATGATCTTGCCCAGGTTGGTCTTCATGTCCTGTGCCGGGTCGAACTTCTGCCGCTCGCTGGAGCTGATCCACAACTTGCCATCCGGGCCGAACGCCAGTCGATGGCCGTAATGGCCACGCCCGGTGACCTTGGGCGTCTGTCGCCAGATCACCTGCGTATCGGTCAGCTGACCATTGCCGTCGGCATCCAGCACCAGCTTTGCGCGGGCCACGGCCGCACCACGGGTGTCGTCGGTGCCGTCCTCGGCATAGCTGTAATAGACCAGACCATTGCTGGCGAACTGCGGGTGGACAACCACATCACCAAAGCCGCCCTGGCCACCATAGGCCACGGTCGGCACGCCGCTGATGGTGCCGCGCTTGCCGCTGGCCGGGTCGAAGTGGATCAGCTTGCCGCCCTTTTCGGTGACCAGCAGGCTGCCATCGGGCAGGAAGGTCATCGCCCAGGGCTCGTTGAAACGGGCTACCTCGGTGGCAGTGAACGGCCATTGCGCAGGCTTTATCGCCGCTTCGGCTGCCGGGTCGGGATCGGCGGCACAGGCGCTGGTGAACAGGGCCGGGGCCAGCGCCAATGTCATGCTGAGCAGAAGGGTACGGGGCATGGAAGTCTCCAGAAGCGGGAAGCGATACCAGTGCAGGGTTTTACACCATGCCAGCCGGTGCTGTCCCTTTGAGGTATGGGACTGGCGCACGGAATCGCTTACCGTAGCGGCCGAGTGCCCGCGGACGTTGGGCTGCTACATCCACGAAAAGGAGTTTTTAAACATGAAACCACAGATCTATCGCCCCTCGGCTGCATTCATTGCCGCTGCATGGACTGCATTGTTGTTGGGGGCGGCAGCGTATCTGGTCGGCCTGTTCAATGCCGAGATGCTGCTCAACGAAAAGGGTTATTACCTGACCCTGCTGCTGTTCGGCCTGTTCTCGGCGGTATCGCTGCAGAAGAGCGTGCGTGACCGGCTGGAGAACATCCCGGTGAGCAGCCTGTATTACAGCCTGTGCTGGTTCGCGCTGCTGTGCGCGCTGTTGCTGCTGTTGGTAGGCCTGTGGAATGCCACCTTGCTGCTCAGTGAAAAGGGCTTCTATGGCATGTCGTTCGCGCTGTCACTGTTCGGTGCCGTCGCCGTGCAGAAGAACACCCGCGATGTGATGGCGGCCGACGCCGCCTACGGGAGCCCGCCGCTGCCGCCGCAGGAGTGATTGAACGCCACTCCCGCCGCTGGCGGGAGTGGCTGCAGGCGATCAGCTGTCGCTGGTTTGATCCTGCTGCGGATGCTGCGGATGCTGCGCCGTGTGCCGGGCAACGATGCCGGTGGCGGTGACCCCGCCGGTGGCATTACCGATGGTGCAGAACACATCGGGGATGGTATCCACCGCCAGCAATACACCCAAGGGTTCCACCGGCAAGCCCAGGCTCTGGGTGATCGGCATGTTGTTGGTCATGAAGTTGGCCTGGCCGGGCAAGCCGGTCGAGCCCATGCTGATCGCCGCTGCCAGCAGCACCGCAACGGCGTATTGCGAGGCATGCACGTCGATGCCGTACAGCCAGGCGATGAAGCTGGCCACGGCAATGTACTGCGCCGGGCTGGTGATGCGGAACAGTGATACCGCCATCGGCAACACCAGCGAGGTCAACGCGGCCGGGTAGCCCAGGCGATTACGCGCGCTGTCGATCATTGCCGGCAACGAGGCCAGCGAGGACTGCGTGCTGCCGGCAATCACCTGCACCGGCACCAGCGCGCTGGCGAAGCGGCCAAACGGCTCGCCTGCGGCGAAGCGCGCAACCACGTACAGCAGCAGGGTGATCAGGATGTAGATCACGCACATCAGCACGATGTAATAGCCAAGCACGCCGAGGATGCTCATGCCTACTTCGGCGCAGACCACGAATACCAGCGCAAACACGCCCACCGGAGCCGCCCACAACACCCAGCGCACGATGGTGATCATGGTATCGGCGATGATGCGGATGATGTCCAGGATGCGATCGCGGCGCTCCGGTTCCTGCCGGCTGAGGGCAAAGCCGAAGAACATGGCGAAGGCCACCAGAGGCAGCATGGCGCTGGATGCGGCCGCCGCCAGTGCATTGCTGGGAATCAACGAGCTGATCCACTGCGCTGCACTCAACGGTGTTGCTGCGGCAGCTGGCGAACGCAGCGCATCGCGGAAGGCCTGGATGTTGTCGGCATCGCGCGGCAGCAGGTCCAGCAGGAACGGGGTGATCACCGCGGAGAATGCGGCCGAACCGACCAGCAGGATCAGGAACACGATGATTGCATTGCGTGCGGTGCGCCCGGAGGCGGCGGCATTGCTGGCGGTATTGACGCCGACGATGACCAGTGCGGTGACCAAGGGCACCACCGTCATCTGCAGCGCGTTGAGCCAGAGCCGGCCAATCGGCCGCAGCACATCGGCGATCTTCAGGGCGAGCGACTGGTCAAAGGCGGTGAGCGACAGGCCGACGATGGCGGCCAGCACCAGCGCGATCAGTACCTTGACTGGCGCGGAGACCTTGGAAGTTTTTGCGGGTGCGCTGTCGGTCATGAAGAGAAGACTTGGCTAAAGGAAGGGAAGATGCCCGGAACCGGACAAATGCTCAACGAGTAGTTTCTGAAAGTGCGGGTAGATCCCAGCCGCGCTGCAGGCGTTGGTACTCGGCTTCGGGGAGCAGCACGAACAGCGGCTTGGCTTCGGGCGACAGCCATTGCAGCAAGGCCGACATGCGCTCCGGTTCCATTGCGGTGCAGCCAGCGGTCGCCTCGCCGGGCTTGCGCCACAGGTGGGCGAAGATGCAGCTGCCCTGGCCGGGCACCGCAGCAGGGTTGTGTTCGATGACGAACCCCTCGCGATAACGGCGGTCACCGTTGTTGTGCAGGTCCAAGCGCATGGCCTCGGTGGAACCCTTCACTGCCGTTTCGCCAACCTTGGCGGCATCGACGATCTGGTTGTACAGCGGCGAGGCCGGTACATCCATGCAATAGCTGCTGGCCAGCATCGACTGGTAAGGCATCTGGCTGCTGATGTGCTCGGCATAGCCGAAGGCCGGGCCGATGTTGAAGATGCCGGCCGGGCTGCGTCCATCGCCTTCCTGCTTCTGCGGGCCATCTTTCTGTTGTGGATGCACGCCTATGCCCCAGGCGCTGCCGCTGCGACCGAGGCTGACATCGAAACCGGCGTCATGGGCTTTCCAGCCGTCGGTAGTGCGCTCGAATGCCTGCAGATGACCGGTGATTGCGTCCCAGTTGGGCGCGGTGACGACGATCAGCTGGCGGGCTTCGCTCATTGGTGTGGCGATCGGCGCAGCGATACTGGCCGGTGCGATGACCATCAGCACGCAGCCCAGCAGGTGTCGGTATTTTCGTTGGAACAAGGTGAGCATGGCGACGGCTCCTGCGGTCAGATGTCGATCAGGTGCTGGATGCGTTCCTGGTTCAATGCCAGCTGCCGTTGCCGATCAGGGTTGGTCTGGCACAGCAGCACGAACACGAAATCCAGCAGGTATTGCAGCGAACTACGGTAGAGCAGCTGCGCGATCGGCGGCTGCGGATCGTGCGCGCAGATGGCCAAGGAGGCATCTGCATGCGCGCGTAGCGGATTGGCGGTGTGGCGGGTGATCGACACCACTTTGCCGCCGACTTCCTGGAACTGCCGTGACAACTGCCACAGCTGCGGCAGTTTGCCGAACTCGGAGAACACCAGTAATACATCGCCGGGCCGCGCTGCGGAGAGGTTGGCGATCATCAGGATAGGGTCGGACTGCTGCACGGTGAGGATGCCAAGCAGCGACAGCCGCATCGCAAACTCGCGCGCATACAGGCCATCGTCGCCCAGCCCATAGATGAAGACCTTGGGGGCGTTGTCGACCAGTGCGATGACGGCCTCGACGTCGGCCTGCGAGTTGGCGGCCATGGTTTCTTCTTCGGCGGCGGCTTTGGCACGGCGCAGGGTTTCGGCAACCAGCAGGTAGCCGCCGGGTTGGTTCTCCGGTGGCCAGTTGGTGCTTTCGCCATTGCCGGCAGCAGCGACGGCGGCGCCTACCGAGTATTTCAAGTCTGGATAGCCTTTGAAGCCGAGTTTCTGGCTGAACTTGACCACGCTGGACTGGCTGATATCCAGCGCATTGGCCAACTGCTGCGATGAGTAGTCGCGCAGTAGGTGTGCGTTGTCGAGGATGAAGTCGGCGATGCGACGTTCGATGGCCGACATCTGTTCGCGTTCGGAGCGGATTTTTACCAGAGGTGGCATGGGCGTATTGGTATTTATCTGCTGAAGACTTTAAGGGATTGCGCTGAAAAAAGGAGCGTCGCCGTCATCCTTGGGCAAAGCGCTGGGGCCGGTTTTGCTTTTGTTTTGGCTCTGGCTGCTGCTTTGGCTGCTGCTTTGGCTGCTGCTTTGGCTGTTGCTCCAGAGCCCCTCTCCTGCGAAGCGGGAGAGGGGTTGGGGTGAGGGCGCTTTTGCTTCTGCTTGTGCTGTTGCTCCAGCTCTTGCCCCAGCGGGTCCCCTTCCGCAGCGACGGAGCTGGCAGACAAGACCCCGAACGGGGCGACGCACAGGGATGTGCGTCGTTTTTCGACGATACATGGATGTATCGTCGAAAAATCCTGCCAGCGGAGTGAACCTGGAGCGCGCAGCGCGGAAGGCGCGTAGGCAGGGTGTGTTTGACCAGCCATTCGGCTGTTGAGAAAGCACCTCTTTGGGCCACGTTTCTTTGCACAAGCAAAGAAAGGTGCGCTCGCGCCCCGAAGGGGAGCGAAAGCTTTTGATTCTGGTTTTGCCGTTGCCGTTGCCGCTGCTTTGGAGGTACCAAGGGGCAAGTCAAATTCAAAGCAAGGGCTTTCGCTCCCCGTCGGGGAGCGAGTTACTTTTCTTTGCTTGTGCAAAGAAAAGGTAACCAAAAGAAAGCACACCCTGCCTCCGCGCCCACGACGCTGCGCGCCGCGGGTCCACTCCGCCGCCGGGATTTTTCGACGAGACGTCCCTGTCTCGTCGAAAAACGACGTGCATCCATGCACGCCGCCCCTGCGGGGTCCTATCCGTCGGCTACGTCGCTGCGGAAGGGGACCCGGTGAAGCAAGAGCTGGAGCAACAGCAACAGCAACAACAACAACCGGAGCAGAAGCAGAAGCAGAAGCAAGGGTCATTCCCGCCTTCGCGGGAATGACGGTGTCCTTGTGCGTTGGATGGCTGGAAGACCGCCTCCAAAACAAAACAGCACCGGGCTTTGCCGGTGCTGTTTCTGTTTGCCCCACATGCGCGACCACGGCGGCGGCAACCGAGGAGAGACCGGTTGCCGCCGCGTGCGTGATCACGGCTTGATCATCTCCAGCCCGCGTACCTCGATGATGCCCAACCCCGGCGCGTCAGTGATGCTGATCTCCGATTCGTTGAAGATCACTCCACCAACCACCGGATTGAACTGGCTCAGCGACGGCCCATCCAGATCTACCTTGTTGATCGCGCCCGACTTGGCCACGCCAAGATGCACCGCCGCCGCCACGCTGATGCTGGACTCCAGCATGCAGCCGATCATGCAGGGCACGCCGTACAACGAGGCGATATCGGCAATCTTGATCGCGTTGGAAATGCCGCCGGTCTTCATCAGCTTGATGTTGATGATGTCCGCAGCACCCTGCTGGATCAGATCGAAGACCTGGTGCGGACTGAACACGCTTTCATCCGCCATCACCGGCGTATTGACGCGCTCGGTGACGTACTTCATGCCGGCGATATCGGCTGCCTTCACCGGCTGCTCCAATAGTTCCAGCACGACGCCGGCGTTCTCCAGCACGTTCATCGCAAACACCGCCTGTTTGGCGGTCCAGCCCTGGTTGGCGTCCAGACGCAGTAATGCACGGCCTTCAACGGCGGCGTGGATTGCCTTGACCCGCTCGATGTCCAGGCCGATGTCCTTGCCTACCTTGATCTTCAAGGACTCGAAGCCGCGCTCCACCGCCGACAGTGAATCGGCCACCATCTTGTCGATGTAATCGACGCTGATGGTGATGTCGGTGGTGATCACCGGGTCGCCGCCGCCGAGCATCTGGTACAGCGGCGCTTTGTGCAGCTGTGCCCACAGATCGTAGATGGCGATTTCAACCGCCGCCTTGGCGCTGGTATTGCGCTCCAGCGAGGTTTGGATCAGCCCGCAGATGCGGTTGAGGTTGCTGATGTCCTCGCCGATCAGGCGCGGCTTGATGAAGGTGTTGATGGCCTCGATGATCGAGCCGTGCGTGTCGCCGGTGATCACCGCAGTGGCCGGCGCCTCGCCGTAACCGGTGTTGCCGGTGTCGGTGCGCACCATCACCACGATGTCTTCCACCGTTTCCACGGTGCGCAACGCTGTCTTGAACGGGGTTTTCAGCGGCACGCGGAGCATGCCAAGTTCGATGTCAGTGATCTTCATTTGGTGTCTTGCAGGCGGATGCGCTGGATGTTGGTCATGCGGTCGATGTAGCTGGCGGTGTCGCTGGCCATCATCGGCTGCAGCGGGGTCACCGATACGCCGTTGAGGCTGGCATGCACGCGCTTGCCGCTGGCATCGAACCAGCTGCCACCGGACGTGTCGTGGATTACCCAGGTCATGCCATTGGCTTCACCGAGCATCATCATCACGTGGCCGGGGATGTAGATCAGGTCGCCGACCTGCAGCTTGGCGATCGCGTCACTGCGCTTGGCCTTGCTGTCCTTGTCGGTGAACGGCAAGCGGTTCAAGGCCGGGCTGATTGCCTGCGCGCTGGTATTGCGCGGCAGCAGCACGCCGAAGCTGCGGTAGATCTCGGAGACAAAGCCGCTGCAATCGCGGGTGTCGTAGGAGTGGCCCCAGCCATAGCGTTCACCGAGGAACTTGAACGCCTGGGTGATCAGGTTGGCCTGGGTCAGCGGCAGGTAGTCGCTGGCCGATTCCTGCGAGCGCGGCAGCAAGGCCGGCACCAGTGCCAGGCTGCCGTCGTCATTGCGCACCGGCAGCTGGATTACATGGCCGCCATGCGCCTGCTGGCCATTGACCGGGTCCATCACCGGCCAGTCGGCCAGCACCGGGACGCGCACGCCCATTTCCAGTTGCAGGTCGGAGACGCGCGGTTCTTCCGGGGTGTGTGCGGTGAACGCCTTGCCAGCGGTGATCACCCGGTACGGGCCGGTGGCACCGTAACCGAACACCTGCTCGGCGCTACCGACGCCGACGAAGCGCTTCTCCATCCACGCCGCATAACGCTCGCTGGCGACGAATACCCACTTGCCGTCGGCACTTTCATGCAGCACCGCCACCGCGTCGCCGGGGAATAGCGCCGACTCCTGGAAGCGGTCGATATCGGTATCGCCCTGGCTGCTGAATACGCGCAGCTCGGTCGGGAAGGCGCGCAGCGCGGCGCGGTGCACGACCAGTCCGTACTGGATAGGACGAGTGGCCGGGATCGCATCCAGGCCGAGGTTGGCGGTCACCGCTTGCAGCTGGGCCGGCGTGACCTGCTTGCCATGCACGTCGTACAGGGTGCGGGTCGGGGTCTTGGAGATGCCGGCGATCTGCTCGCGGACCAATACTTGTGGCAGTAGCGCAGGCAGCTTGTGCAGGTCGATGATGGAGGCATCGAGCTGGCGCATGCGTGCGTTCTGCGCCTCGATGGCGGTGCGATCCATGATCACGGCGCCCGCATTGGGCAGCGTGGCGATCCAAGGCTTCGGCGTCAGCAGGCTTTCTTCCAGGCCGATGATGCCGGCGTAAGAGGGCGCAACCGTTGCCGCAGGTGGCGGCGACAGCGCAAAAGCCGGCCCGGCGCACAACGCCGTGGCGAGGATCAAAGCCCGCGCAAGCGGGGCAAGGCGTCGGCGCTGGGATAGCGGCGGCAAAGCAAGCATTGGGAAGCTCCCCTCGTTGATGCTCAGGAATATTTATTCCTTTCGCCGTCGAAAGCAAGAATAAATTATTGACCGGTTATCGGGTGCGTGTTACACAGCGTTAACCACCCTGCACGTGGAAGTGTTGCCGTGGCATCAAACGCCGATTCTGCCCGCTTTGCCCGCGTCCCGTTCGCCCGCACGGTCCTCGCCTCTGCGCTATGCATGGGAGTGGCCTGTATTGCCTATGCCGGTGAGGCGCCATCGACGGCGCTGCCCGAGTTGACGGCGCGTGTGGACCGTGGCGATTTTGCCGGCGCGCAGACCGAGATCGACAAGGCATTGGCGGCGACCGGCACCGATGCCGACAGCCGCGCCGCCTACCTGTTCCAGCAAGAGCGCATGCGCCGCATCCGCCTGGATTTCACCCTGGACGAAGCCCAGGCCAAGGCTGCGGCGCGCAAGTCGGTGCCGGATCTGCGTGATGAAGAATTCAAGGCCTGGGATGACGCAGGTCTGATCGAGCACCTCGACATCGACGGCCAGCGCCGCTGGTTCAAGCGGGCGCCGAACAACCTGTTCCTGCTCAGTACCGAGGCCTCCAACCGGCGGCCGCCGGACAAGCGCGTTTCCCGGCCCGGCCCGTATGAACGGCTGGGCTCGCACCATGTCGAGGTGATCAAGGCGTCGGAGCAGAGCGGCCAGACCAGCATTACTCCGCGGCGGGTGCGTATCACCCAGTCCATCACGGTCGACGCCGATGCGGTGCCAGCCGGACAGACCGTACGCGCCTGGCTGCCGTATCCGCGTTCGATACCCGGCCAGCAGGACAAAATCCAATGGCTGGCCAGC
This sequence comes from Stenotrophomonas sp. STEN018, assembly GCF_056760235.1. NCBI lineage: Bacteria > Pseudomonadati > Pseudomonadota > Gammaproteobacteria > Lysobacterales > Lysobacteraceae > Stenotrophomonas > Stenotrophomonas sp. STEN018. Next base: position 10,414 of record NZ_JBRREK010000063.1, on the reverse strand, counting down.
GTGCCGCAAGGTGCGCAGATCGCGCCCGATGACACGCTGCAGCGCACCGCCTATCTTGAGCGCAAGGCCGTGGCTGGCACGCCTACCGAGTTTTCGGTCAGCTACGAACTCACCATCTCCGCACGTCGCTTCATCATCGACCCGGACAAGGTGCTGCCGACGCCGCGAGACCCGGCGTTGCAGCCCTATCTGGCCGAGCGTGCACCGCATGTGGTGTTCACCCCAGCCATGCGTGAGTTCTCGCGCAAGGCGGTGGGCAATGAAACCAATCCCTACCGCGTCGCCAAGAAGTTGTTCGATGCGGTGGATGCAATTCCGTGGGGTGGCGCCCGCGAGTATTCGACGATCAGCAATATTTCCGACTACGCCCTGCATGCAGGTCATGCCGATTGTGGCCAGCAGACCTTGCTGCTGATTTCGCTGCTGCGCATGAATGGCATCCCGGCGCGTTGGCAGTCGGGCATGGTGTATTCGGACAACGAGGTCGGCTACAACAACCTGCACGATTGGGGCGCGCTCTATCTTGCGCCCTACGGCTGGGTGCCGATGGATGTAAGCACGGGCGCACTGGACAGCGACCAGCCCGAACAACGCAATTTCTATTTCGGCGGGCTGGATGCCTACCGCATCGCGTTCAACGATGACTACTCACGCGCGTTCGTGCCTGCCAAGCAGCACTTCCGCTCGGAGACCGTTGATCTGCAACGAGGTGAGGTTGAGTGGGAAGGGGGGAACCTTTACTTCAACCAGTGGCAATACGACTTCCAGTCGCAGGTTCTGGCGCCGGAGTCCAAGTAATAGAACGTCGTAACCGTTGTCTTACTTATCGATTTACATCTGCAGGAGAGAGCAGGGGATGAACAGGAAAATGTTGAAAAGGGCGGCGCTGACCGTCGCATTGGGTGCCTGTCTTGGCGTGATGGCGCCGAGCGTGATGGCGCAGAGCGCAAGCGGTGCCATCGCCGGCCGGGCAAGCTCGGGTGATCAGATCACCATCGTCAACAAGGCAACGGGCTTGACCCGCAGCATCACCGTTGGCAGCGACGGCTCATACCGACTGAGCCAGTTGCCGGTCGGCGACTACAGCCTGCAGGTGAAGCGTGACGGACAGACCGACAAGGAGCCGCTGGCAGTAAACGTTTCGCTGGGCGGAACCACCACGGTCAACCTCGGTGGTAGCAGTGCGGACGGCGCGGTCAACCTGGACTCGGTGCAGGTAGTTGGCTCGAAGATCGTCAACCGGGTCGACGTCTACTCGACCGAATCCTCGTTCAACATCAAGCGCGAGGAACTGGCGCGCATGCCGGTGGACCAGAGCGTAGCCGCGGTCGCCTTGCTGGCGCCGGGCGTGGTGGACTCCGGCTCGAGCTTTGGCGGCTTGAGCTTCGGTGGTTCCTCCGTGGCCGAGAACGTGGCCTACATCAACGGCCTGAACGTCACCGATCCGTACCGCCGCCAGGGCTTCTCGACGGTTCCCTTCAATTTCTATGAAGAGTTCCAGATCAAGACCGGTGGCTACTCGGCCGAGTTCGGTCGTAGCACCGGTGGCGTCATCAATGCCATTACCCGCTCGGGCGGCAATGAGTTCAAGGGTGGTGTGCAGGTCACCATGGAGCCGTCGGCATGGGCTTCGGACCGCAAGGATCATTTCCACAGCGATGGCACCATTGACGAACGTGACCGCACCAGCCGCGATCGCAGCCCGCTGACGAAGACCAATGTGTGGGCGTCCGGCCCGATCATGCAGGACAAGTTGTTCTTCTTCGCGATGTACGAGAACCGCGACAGCAAGTCGCAGGATATCGATACTTCCCAGGCGCTGAAGACCAAGAGCAACAACGATTTCTGGGGCACGAAGCTCGATTGGCGCATCAATGACAACCACCTGCTGGAGTTGCTTGCGTTCTCCGACAAGACGGATTCGCTGACCACCAGCTACGACAATTACAACTGGGCCACCAATGCTCTCGGTGAGTCCAGTGGCCAGAGCAGTGATTCCTCCGGCGGTGACAACTGGTCGTTGACCTACACCGGGCACCTGACCGACAACTTTGTCGCCAAGGCGATGTACGGCGTCAACAAGCGTAGCGCGGTCAGCGATAGCCCGATGGATGGCGAATGCAGCATCATCACGGTGGCGTCCAGCTACACCCAGAAATATGGTGTCCAGAGCAACGTGGGCTGTCACCCGACCAACAGCGCCATCAGCAGCCGCGAAGACAAGCGTGAAGCGGCTCGTCTGGACTTCGAATGGACCCTGGGCGATCACCTGGTCCGCTTTGGCGTGGACCAGGAGGTGATGGATTCGGACAGTTCGACGATCTACCCGGGCGATGGATCCACGTATCAGGTGCTGTCGGTCAAGGCGGGCAGTGCGGTGAATGGAACGGTGTTGCCACCCGGCGTCACCGACATCGTTGACGCGCGCTACAAGGTCACCGGCGCGCCGGTCAGCACCAAGGCGCAGGCGTTCTATCTGGAAGACAACTGGAACGTCACCCCGAATCTGTTGCTGAATCTTGGCGTGCGTTTCGACCAGTTCCACAACAAACTGGCCTCGGGCGCCACCTTCGCCAAGTCCAAGTTCAATGACATGATCTCGCCGCGTCTTGGCTTCAGCTGGGACGTGAAGGGTGATGGCTCGATGAAGGTGTTCGGTAACGCGGGTCGTTACTACACCCCGCTCACCAACAAGCTCACCGACTACTTCGGTGGTGGTACCACCGATGAGCATACCTACTACGCGTTCAATGGTTGGGCGGAGAAGCAGAGTTCAAGCGGGAACACCTACAAGGTTCCGGTGCTCGGTCAGCAGATCGGCCCGGTCAACACCGAAGGCAACGCCCCGGCACCGACGGACGTTCGTACTGCTGTGGCGCGTGACCTGAAGCAGGTATTCCAGGATGAGTACATCCTCGGTTTCCAGCAGGCGATCAACGAGGAGTGGTCGTACGGCGTGAATGCCACCTACCGTCGCATGACACGCGCGGTGGAAGATGCGCGCATCAACCATGTGGCGGGCTGCGATTGGTACTCGGGCGACTGGCCCATCATCAACCCGGGTGAAACCAACAAGCTGTGGTGCCCGGATACCAATAGCTGGGTCAGCCTGGACTCGTCCAAGGACGGCTACAAGGCCTTGGGCAGCGGCACCATCATGGGTTACAAGCGGCCCAAGCGTACCTACAAGGCGCTGGAGTTCCAGATCGACCGTGCCTGGAATGACAAGTGGTCGTTCAATGCCAGCTACCTGCTGTCCAAGAGCGAGGGCAATATCGAAGGGCCGGTGAATTCGGATACCGGCTATAACGACACCAATCTGGTGCAGTACTACGATCACCCGGCGGTCAACGAGCGCTTCGGCGTGACCTTCAATGACGCCCGTCACCAGTTCAAGCTGCGTGGTGCGTACAAGTTGAATGAGCAGTGGTCCTTCGGTAGCACGCTGTCGGCCCGCTCGGGTGGCCCGATCACCGCATTTGGCGTGGTGTGGCCGAACGACAACCGTAATGCCGGTGGGCCGGGTGAATACAGTGGCGGTGGCTCTGGCTGGCTGTGCAAAGCCAACTGCTCGACCTGGGCTACCCGCGAGCTGGAGTACTCCGAGCGCGGTGCGTTCGGCCGCATGCCTTGGGTAATCGATCTCGGTGCCAGCGTGATGTGGACCTTGCCGGTGGAAGGTATCGACCTGACGGCACGTCTGTCGGTCTATAACCTGCTCAACCGGCAGACGGTGGTCAACGTGCACTCCCGCTACGAGAGCACTCCCGGTACGAAGATGCCTTACTTCGCCGAGGGCACCAATTGGCAGGCACCGCGTTACTCCAACCTTGTTGTGACCTGGAACTTCTGATGTAGTTTGTGAGAACGGCCCGCTTCGGCGGGCCGTTCGCTTTTGGGAGGAGTGATCGTGGTATTGAGGATCTGGTTGTTGGCGGCTGGCCTCGCGTTGAGCGGATCGCTGCAGGCCGCTGGCGCTGAGAACGCGGAGCACGCGCGTTTCGATGCATTGCTCGATCAGGCGGTGCAGCGCTACGAACTGCCTGGTATCGCCATGGGCGTGATCGAAGACGGCAAGATCGTCTATCGCGATACGCGCGGTGAATTGGTCGCAGGTGAGGGCACGCCGGTCAACGACGACAGCCTGTTCAAGATCGCCTCCAATACCAAAGCGATGACCGCAGCGGTGCTGGCGCGGCTGGTGCAAAACGGCAAGCTGCGCTGGGACGACCCTGTCACCAAACACCTGCCGCAGTTCCGCATGCAGGACCCTTGGGTTACCCGCAACATGCAGGTGCGCGATCTGCTGATCCACAACAGCGGCCTTGGGCTGGGCGCAGGCGATCTGATGCTGTGGCCCGAACCGAACAACTTTGATCGCAACGACATCATTGCCGGTTTGGCGCATCTGAAGCCGACCGGCAGCTTCCGTAGCGAGTACGCCTACGACAACCTGATGTATGTGGTGGCCGGCGAGGTCGCGGCTGCCGCAGGCGGCAAGCCGTACGCACAGCTGGTACGCGAAGAGGTATTCCAGCCACTGGGCATGCTGCGCTGCCAGGTAGGTGCATGGTCACCGGCGGCGCTTGGCAATATCGCCCAGCCGCATCATCGCGACGGCAAGCGCAACATCGCCGCCGAACGCGATCCTGCACAGGTCACCGACTTTCCGTCGATGGCTGCTGGCGGAATACGCTGCAGCCTCAACGACATGCTGCGCTGGATGCAGGTGCTGCTGGATCCGGCGCAGGCCCCGGGTTGGCTGGACGCGACCCAGCGGCGTGCGCTGTGGACGGCGCATATGCCGATGCCGATCAGCCAACGCCTGCGCGACTGGGATAACACGCACTTTTACGCCTATGGGTATGGCTGGCGTCTGTCGGACATGGATGGGCAGTGGAAGGTCGCGCATACCGGCACCTTGTCCGGCATGTATTCCTCGCTGGCCTTGCTGCCCGATCGCAAAACCGGCGTGGTGATCCTGATCAACGGTGAAGGCGAGGATGCACGCACCGCGTTGATGCAGGCCATGCTCAAGCACTACACCGTGCCGGCCGCGAACTATGACGTGCTGCACTATGCAGGCTTGATCGACGAGGCGGCCGCGCAGCGGCGGTCGGCAGGGCATGTGCGCCCTGCATTGCCGGAGGCGCGTGCGGCCACTGCGGGGGAGTTCGGTAACAAGGCCGGTGTCTGGAAGGACCCGTGGTTCGGCGAGGTGTCCTTGTGCCCGCGCGATGGCAAGCTGCAGTTCGCCTCGGTCAAGTCACCGCGCATGAGCGGACAGGTGATGCGTTCCGGTGAGCGCTGGTATGTGGCCTGGCAGGGATTGGGCGAAGATGCGGATGCCTGGCTGGAATTTTCTGGCGACGCGCAACAACCGCTGCTGCATCTACGTGCCATCGACCCGGATATCGACTTCAGCTATGACTACCCCGATCTGGAATTCCAACGCCATGGCGATTGTCACTAAATTGCTGCCGTTGTTGCTGTCGCTGTCGCCGTTCACCGCGCTTGCCCAGCAGGTGCAGGTATCAGCGGCAAAGACACCCGCGCAGGCAGGCATTGTTGATGTCAGCACGCTGGCCCCGGATATCGCCTTGGATATCCGCTATGCAGGCACGGACAACTTCACCGGCCGCGTCGTGACGGGTTACGACGCGCCGCGTTGCTATCTACTACAGCCGGTGGCGCAGGCTTTGGCGCGCGTGCAGCGCGGTCTGCGCGCGCAGGGCTACAGCCTGCAGGTATTTGATTGCTACCGGCCGGTGCACTCGGTCACCTCCTTTGTCGCTTGGGTGCACGACGGCAAGGATCAGATCGCCAAACAGCGCTATTACCCCAACATCGACAAGAGCCGCCTGCTCGATGGCTATATCGCCGAAACGTCCGGTCACAGCCGTGCGGCTACGGTCGACCTGGGCGTGCTGGATTGCCGCAGCATGCCCTGCAGCGCCTTGGACATGGGCACCGGCTTTGATCGTTTCGATGTACTGGCGCATACCGCCAATCCCGATATCAGCGCGCAGCAGAAACAGAACCGGCAGTTGCTGTTGGATGCGATGCAGGCGCAGGGCTTTGCTAATTATCCGATGGAATGGTGGCATTACACCTTCAAGCCCGAGCCCACGCCGACCACCGCCTACGACTTCCCGGTGCGTTGAGCGGGGCAGGGGCGGTTAGACTGCGGTTCCCTGACTGGACCGCGCCGCGCCCATGAATCTGGTTCTGCATTACGGCCTGCTGGGCTCGCTGGAGGCGGGGCTGATCGCCTTGGCGATTGGCTTCGTGGTGTTCGCGCTGTGGTGGCAGGTGTGCCGACGTGCGGGGCTGCGTCACGGCCATGCCATCTCCTATGCCGCGTTGATAGCGGCGGCCATCGCTGCCGGTGTGGATGGTTGGAAGCTGTTTTCGCTGGGCATGGTCAACCTGCAGTCGCCGCTGTACGCCAGGTTGGCCTTGGCGTCGATCCATGATCCGGACCAGTTGGGCACGCGGGTGCTGTTTGAACTGATTGGTGTTGCGGTTGGTGTCGGTCTGGGTTGGTTGTTGTTCAGTTCGCGGCAACCGCTGGCTGACACCATGCATGATGCTTGAGGCGTCGGCATTGCTTCGATAAGCACGATGCTTGGAACGCTCTAATCATCGGCTTACTTCCACTTCATGCACGGCTAACAGGGGCGGTAACCGCTGATCCCGTGCAAGTGGTTAACAGGATGTTCGCTGCGGTTTTTTGGGGTGCAAGCGATTCAGGCGCAGCTTGTCAGGGTTGGGGTGTGCGGAATTTCCGCGCTTTTGCCAACACACGAGGAAGACCTGATGACCGTACGTAATCGCACCCCGCTGTTCGCCCTGGTTGCCATCGTTGGTTCCGCGCTTGCATTGCCGGCCATGGCCCAGGACGCACAGGATCAGGCCGCCGCCGCGCAGGCACAGGCTGCAGAAGCACAGGATTCGGCCGCACAGGCGCAGAGCGCCGCAGCCAGCGCATCGAGCAGCGCCGCCAAGGCCTCGGCAGCGGCCGGTGGCGGGCAGAGCTGGGCGGATGTGGACGCCGATGGTGATGGTGCCATCAGCAAGACCGAGGCGCAGGCCAATGCTGGTCTGGCGCAGGTGTTTGATCAAGCTGACGGCAACAAGGATGGCAAGCTGACGGCGGAGGAGTACCGGGCTTATGCGGCTGCGCATAAAAAGTAATTGGTAACTGGGTAGGGCCTCAAGAGCACCCCTCCCCAACCCTCCCCTTCGCTACGCGAAAGGGAGGGGGCTGAACTCTGGCCCTGCCGGTCAGCGCAGCGCGCCCGCTCTTCCCCCTCCCTTTGCCGCAGGCAAGGGGAGGGCCGGGGAGGGGTGCTCTTGCTGTGGTCCTTTGCTTGAACTGCCAATCCAGCCAGCCAAACCCTGCCTTCCAGGCGCAATCCCCTATTCACTGCGGGGCAGATTGCTATCCTGTGCGGCATGAACATGCAGACTTCCCCCTCCGCCATCGGCCTGGTCGGCTTCGACGGCGATGACACGCTCTGGAAGAGCGAAGACTATTACCAGAAGGCCGAGCACGAATTTGGCCTGATCCTCAGCAACTACATCGACCTGCATGACGCTGGCACCGCCCAGCATCTGCTCAAGGTGCAGCGCCGCAACCTGGCCGTGTTCGGCTATGGCGCCAAGGGCATGACCCTGTCGATGCTGGAGGCTGCCATCGAACTCACCGATGAGAAGATCTCCGCGCATGACCTGCGCCAGATCGTCGAGATCGGCCGCCGCACGCTGGAGCATCCGGTGGATGTCATCGATGGCGTCCGTGAAGCCGTGGCTGCCATCGCCGCCGAGTATCCGGTGGTGCTGATCACCAAGGGCGATCTGTTCCACCAGGAGCAGAAGATCGAGCGTTCCGGCCTGCTGGACCTGTTCCCGCGTATCGAAATCATCTCGGAGAAGGACCAGTCGACCTACGCCAAGGTATTGGCCGAGTTCAACATGCCGGCCGAGCGTTTCGTGATGATCGGCAATTCGCTGCGCTCGGATATCGAGCCGGTGCTGGCATTGGGCGGTTGGGGCATCCATACCCCGTACGCGATGACCTGGGCGCATGAGGCCGAGCACGGTGTCTCCGCAGAAGAGCCGCGCCTGCACCACGCCGACACCGCCCATCAGTGGCCGGAAGCAGTGCGCGCTGTCGCCGCGCAGGCCGCAGCGGCGCAAGGCAACTGAGGTGAGCGCGGTCAGCTCCCGGCAACACCTGCGTCGGTCAGCGTTGCTGCTGCGACTGGGTTTGCTGGCAGCTGCCGTGCTGCCCTTGCCGTTGCTGGCGCAACAGCCGGCAACGGCCCCGGTGGTTGACGTCTACGCGCCGGCCACCGGTGACGCCTGGGTAGACAAGCAGCTGGCCGATATCAACGCCTATGCCGCGCGCTACCCTGAAGCCTTCGTCGATGAGCTGGCGCGTTACGCCAGCGCCCGCCCGGGCTATGTGCAGGCCCTGCTGCAGGAGCATGGTTGGAAACCGGGTGATGTCTATCTGGCCTGCTTCTGGGGCCAGCTCAACGGCAGCAACTGCCGTACCGCGGTAAAGGCCCGCGCCCAGCAGCCTGAGGCCAGCTGGAAAGAGGTGCTGGCTGGCCTGCAACCGCCACCGGACAACCTGCGCTGGCGCGCCCTGCGCCACGCCATCGTCGCCAGTTTCGACCACTGGGACCGGCCGATAACGCTGGACCCGCTGCTGCAACGTCAGCTCGGCGACCGCGCCCAGCGCGAGGCGGCAGCGCGCAAAAGCGCCGCGGAGTAAACGGCGGCGTCATTTACTGCCGGGCGGATAGGCGTGGCGGTCGATTCCGGGCGAAAATGGGCTTCCTTCGATTTCGCGTCAAAGCGCTTTGTCATGACCGCCGACCGTTTCGTTTCGCCCGATCACATCCGCAGCCTGTTCTCGCAGGCGATGTCGCATATGTACCGCACCGAAGTGCCGTTGTACGGCACCTTGGTGGAGTTGGTTGGCGCGATCAACGCCGACGTCCTGGCCGCGCAGCCAGCACTGGCCGCGCAGATGCAGCGCAGCGGCGAACGCGAGCGCCTGGACGTGGAGCGCCATGGCGCTATCCGCGTCGGCACTGCGCAGGAGCTGGCCACGCTTGGCCGCCTGTTCGCGGTGATGGGCATGCAGCCGGTGGGCTACTACGATCTGTCGGTGGCCGGCGTGCCGGTGCATTCCACCGCCTTCCGGCCGGTCGATGGCGAGTCCTTGAACCGCAATCCGTTCCGCGTGTTTACCTCGCTGCTGCGGCTGGAGTTGATTGAAGACGCGTTTCTGCGCGAGCAGGCCGCCGAGATCCTGGCCCGCCGCAACATCTTCACCGCTGGCGCGCTGCAACTGATCGAGCAGTGCGAGCGTGATGGCGGCTTGAGCGAAGACGATGCCTGGCGCTTCGTCGTCGAGTCACTGGAAACCTTCCGCTGGCACAACGAAGCCACCGTCTCGCTGGAGACCTATCACGCACTGCACGGCGCGCATCGTCTGGTCGCCGACGTGGTCAGCTTCCGTGGCCCGCATATCAACCACCTCACCCCGCGCACGCTGGACATCGATGCCGCGCAGGCAGCTATGCACGCGCGTGGTCTTGCGGCAAAGGCCGTGATCGAAGGCCCACCGCGCCGCGACTGCGCCATCCTGCTGCGCCAGACCAGCTTCAAGGCGCTGGAGGAACTGGTGCATTTCCCCTCCGGCGCGGATAACGACGCCGGTACCCATACCGCGCGCTTTGGTGAGATCGAACAGCGCGGCCTCGCGCTGACGCCGAAGGGTCGCGATCTGTATGACGCCCTGCTTGCGCAGGCGCGTGGCGGTGAGGGCAGTGCCGGTGGCGATTACATGCAGCGTCTGCAGAGCGCGTTCGCCGCGTTCCCGGATGAGCATGCACCGCTGCGCCGCGAAGGCCTGGGCTATTACCGTTACAGCCTGACCGATGCTGGTCTGGCTGCCGATGCCGATACGCGTGCCTTGCCGGCTGAAGTGTTGATCGAGCGTGGTTTGGCCAGCGCTGATCCGATCATCTATGAGGATTTCCTGCCGGTGAGTGCGGCGGGTATTTTCCAATCGAATCTTGGCGGTGGCGAACAGCGTGCGTATGCCGCCCGTGCCAACCGTGATGCTTTCGAGCAGGCATTGGGCGCGACGGTCAGCGATGAGTTCGCGATCTACGAGCGGTTGCAGGCCGAGTCGCTGGCAGCCCTGAAGGGTTGATGCTCAGCTCCCTCCCTTTGCCGAAGGCAAGGGGAGGGTTGGGGAGGGGGGCGGTTGCCGTTTGTAGTGGGGGGGGCGCCGCGGGCCGGGGGGGAGAGCGGAGGGGCCCCAACACACGCACGCGGGGCGCACACAGATAAGCGGTCCACCACAAACAACCAGGAAGGGCCCAGCCCA
>NZ_JBRREK010000062.1:0-19928 GCF_056760235.1 Stenotrophomonas sp. STEN018 | reverse complement strand
GCCATGCTCGGCAGGGGCTGTACCGGGAAAGCCCCATGCCGAGCATGGCTCGGCACTACAGGTGGGGTTTCATGCCGAGCATGGCTCGGCACTACGGGTGGGGCTTCATGCCGAGCACGGCTCGGCACTACGGGGGCGCTGCGGCTCAGATCAACGACTTCACACGATACAAGGCCTCCAACGCCTGCTTCGGGGTCAGCTCGTCCGGATCGATCGCCTGCAGCGCATCCAAGGCAGCCGAACTCGGCGCCGCAAACAAACCAAACTGCTGCGGCGCATCCAATGCCTGTGGTGCCATCGCAGCGCTCTGGGTCTCGCCACCACGTTGTTCCAGCTCGGCCAGGCGGCGACGCGCCTGCGCAACCGTGGACTTGGGCAAGCCAGCCAAAGCTGCCACCTGCAAGCCAAAGCTGCGGTTGGCCGGGCCATCCTTCACTGCATGCATGAACACCAGCGTGTCGCCGTGCTCCACCGCATCCAGATGCACATTGGCAATGCCGCTGGCGCCGCCTTCATGGCTTTCATCGGCAAGCGCGGTCAGCTCGAAGTAGTGCGTCGCAAACAGCGTGTAGCAGCGGTTCTGGTAAGCCAGGTGGCGGGCGACAGCATCGGCCAGGGCAAGACCGTCATAGGTCGAGGTGCCGCGGCCGATTTCATCCATCAGAACCACCGAGTGTTCGGTGGCGTGGTGCAGGATGTAGCTGGTCTCGGCCATTTCCACCATGAAGGTGGATTGGCCCTTGGCCAGATCGTCGCCGGCGCCGATGCGGGTCAGGATGCGGTCGATTGGGCCGATCACCGCACGGCTGGCCGGCACGAAGCTACCGATATGGGCGAGCAGCACGATCAGTGCGTTCTGCCGCATATAGGTGGACTTACCGCCCATGTTCGGGCCGGTGATGACCAGCATGCGACGGTCCGGATGCAGGTCCAGGTCATTGGGCTCGAATGGGGTATCGCGTACCGCTTCGACCACCGGATGACGGCCGCGCTCGATGCGCAGGCAGGCCTCTTCCTGCAGTTCCGGCTGCGACCAGTCCAGCGCCTGTGCGCGTTCGGCAAATGCTGCCAGCACGTCCAGTTCGCTCAAGGCGCCAGCGCAGCGCTTCAGCGGTTCCAGATGCTGGCCAACTATATCGAGCAGGCCTTCGTACAGCAGCTTTTCGCGGCTGAGTGAACGCTCGCGTGCCGACAACACCTTGTCCTCGAAGTTCTTCAACTCCTCGGTGATGTAGCGCTCGGCATTGGTCAGGGTCTGGCGGCGGGTGTAATGCACCGGCGCCTTGTCGGACTGACCCTTGCTGATCTCGATGTAATAGCCATGCACGCGGTTGTAGCCAACCTTCAAGGTGGCGATGCCGCTGGCCTGGCGCTCGCGCGCTTCCAGATCGATCAGGAACTGGTCGGCGTGGGTGGACAGGCGGCGCAGTTCGTCGAGCTCGGCGTCGTAGCCTTCGGCGATCACACCACCGTCGGACAGCTTCAACGGCGGCTGCTCGGCGACGGCGCTGGCCAGCAGGTGTGCGCTTTCGTCGTGTGAGCCCAGTTCGGCACGCAGCTGCTGCAGGCGCGGCGAATCCAGCGTTTCCAGTTGAGCGGTGATGGCCGGTAGCAGGCCCAGGCCGTCACGCAGGGTGGAGAAGTCGCGCGGCCGCGCCGAGCGCAGCGCCATGCGGGTGAGGATGCGTTCGATGTCGCCAAGTGCACGGAAGCTGTCGCGCAGGTCGGCATCGGTACCGCGATCAATCAACGTGGCAACCGCGTGGTGGCGTTGCTGCAGCACGTTGCGCAGGCGCAGCGGGCGGTGCAGCCAACGTCGCAGCAGGCGCCCGCCCATCGGCGAGACGGTGCTGTCGAGCACGCCGAGCAAGGTGTTGCGGGTGTCGCCATCAACGCGGGTATCCAGTTCCAGATGACGGCGGGTGGCGGCATTCATCGCGATCGCTTCGCCAGCATTTTCCATCGAGATGGAGGTCAGGTGCGGCAATCGCTGCTTCTGGGTTTCTTCGACATAGCCGAGCAGGGCGCCAGCAGCACCGGTGGCGCGCGGCTTGTCGTCGATGCCGAAGCCGCTGAGGTCGTGCAGCTTGAAGAAGTTCAGCAGATGGCGACGGCCACTATCGGCATCGAACAGCCATGGCGCGCGGCGGCGTACGCCATTGCGATGGCGCAGGAATTCGGGCCAGTTCTCCTCGTCGGGTACCAGCAGCTCGGCTGGTTCCAGCCGGGCCAGCTCGGCTTCCAGCGCATCGTCGGTGTCGACTTCATTGACCAGGAAGCGGCCACCGGCCAGATCGGCCCAAGCCAGGCCGTAGCCGGCCTTGCTGCGCGACAGCGCCATCAGCAGAGTGTCGCGGCGCTCGTCCAGCAGGGCCTCGTCAGTGACGGTGCCGGGGGTAACCACCCGCACCACCTTGCGCTCGACCAGGCCCTTGGCCAGCGCCGGGTCGCCGATCTGCTCGCAGATCGCCACCGATTCGCCGACCGCCACCAGCCGCGCCAGATAGCCTTCAAAGGCATGTACCGGCACACCGGCCATCGGGATGGGGGCGCCACCGGAGCTGCCGCGCTGGGTCAGGGTGATGTCGAGCAGGCGTGCGGCCTTGCGCGCATCGTCATAGAACAGTTCGTAGAAATCGCCCATCCGGAAGAACAGCAGCAGGTCCGGATACTCGGACTTGGCTGCGAAGAACTGCTTCATCAACGGGGTGTGTTCGGGCTTCTTCTCGGTCACGCGGGGTCCACTTGGTCGGTTGGGCAGGGGGCTGCCGCAAAGAGGACCATTGTAGGCGCTGTGCCCCGGCACACGAAGTGGCTTTGCTGAGCCTGTTTGCCCAGCTGCGCCCCTGATCCGGATTGCAAAGCCTGGCGAACGAGGTGAATGGGCTGTACGCCACTGGCACGGCTGGTGCTGTGCTGGGACCGGTGGGGCCGGTTGGGGCCGGACAGCGGCATTGTTCCAGCCAAGTTTGTTGCCTTACGCATGGCATAGGACATCTGACGAAGACTTGGCTATACAACGAAGGCGCGTTGGCGGACTGGAGCCGGCAACGAGAGGAGGGCGCCTGTTGCACACGAGATTGGTGGGATTGCTGCCTGTCTAGAAATTCAGCGTCGCAGACACCCCCACCGTACGGAAACTGTCCGGACCGAGATATTGCATAAGCCCGCCTTGGTTCAGCACCGTGCCGAATGAGACGAAGCTGCGATAGTGCTTGTCAAACAGATTGCGTGCATACAACGAGACTTCCCAGCGGCCGTCCTCGGCGCCTATGCCAAATGAAAGATTGGCTACGCCGTAACCCTTGGTGCGGGTGCGGGATTGAGCCACCCCGTTGTAAAAGGTGCTTCTGTGGTTCCAGCCGCCGCTTGCATTGAGTGCCAATCCGTTGCCCAGCGCATGCGAATAAATGCTACTGAGGCCGTAGCTGTACTTCGACACGAAGGTTGGCGAAAATCCGGACATGTCCCCCTGCAGAATGCCGCTGATGACCTCGCAATTGGCGTCGCTGCCGGTTTCACAACGCCCGTAGTAGTCGATGAACTTGGCATCGGTGACCGCACCATTGGCAAGCAAGGTGAAGTCGGCGGAAGGGCGCCATGCAAGCTCCAGCTCCACGCCCTGGGTACGCATCTTGCCTGCATTTGCCATGCCGAAGCCCAGCGTTTCCGGTATATAGGTCTGCGCCTGGAAGTCTCTGAAGTCGGAGCGGTACAGGCTGGCGTTCACGGTCAATGCGCGATCCAGGAACTGCGATTTGACGCCAACCTCGTAGGCAGTGGACTTCTCGGGCTGGATCTTGTTGGAACTGTTGCGTGTGGCATCCACCGTTGGGCCCTTGTAGCCCGTGCCGACATTGGCGTACCACATCAAGTTCGGGGTCTGCTGGAACTGGATGGCAGCCTTGCCGGAGACATTGGCCTTGCTGATCTGTGCGGACGAAGCAATGGTCGGACCGAGGTACACGATGGGCAACCCATCCATGATAGGCGGCGTGAGCGGGATGATGCCCGACTCCACGTTGTCGTGGGTATAGCGCAGTCCGGCGCTGGCGGACCAACGTTCACTCAGCGGGTAATTGGCGTTGGCATAGAAGGCGTAGCTCTTGGTGTCGGCGTCGATGTGCTGTTTGGGGCCGGTTGCTGAAAACAACCTGGTTGGCTGGGTCAATGCCAGGCTCAAACCGCCGTAGCCGATGTACTCGTATGTGCTTGCAACGTTCACGTAGTAAGCACCAAGCACGTAGTCCAACTTGTCAGCCAATGCCTTGCCGGCAAGGCGGAATTCCTGACTGATCTGGTGTGCACGGATCGTCGTCAGATTGTTGTTGAGGTAGTTGGCCGGTGTCTGGTCGATGTCGTGCATCTGGTACACGCTCGAGCTGCGATAGGCAGTAATCGAGGTGAGTTGGGCACCACCGGCAAGCCTGAGGTCGGCCTTGCCAGTAAAGCCGGTAACGCCTTGGAAGGCCAGCGCCTCGCCGTCGCCCTGACTGGTGAAATTGTTTCCGCCTACGTTGCCAAACCCGGCGAGGGCTTGGTTGTAAGCCAGATCGGTGCCCAGGGAATAAGGGATATTCACTGCCCGGGAGAGCAAGGTCTGGCGTTCCGCAGTAAGCAGCAGGTCGAGGTTTTCGGTGGGGGTCCACAGCCACTTGCCACGAACGCCCTTGCCGGTCTGGTCGCCGATGTTCCAGTCGTGAAAAGCGCTGGGTATCGCGCCGTCCTGGTCCTTGTAGTAGGCCGACACGCGAAACGCGGAATTGTTGGAAATCGAGAAATTTCCAGTCAACCGTGCAACGTGTTCATTGCGCTCGCCCAGTGAGAGCGAGACAGTGCCACTGTTGGTGCCGATTTCCGGATTGTGGGTGCTGATGTTGACCACGCCTGCCGAGGCATTCTTGCCGAACAGCGTGCCCTGTGGCCCGCGCAGTACCTCGATGTGCTCCACGTCGCTGAAGCCAGCTACGCCGAGGTCGCGCGGTATGCTGATCACGACATCGTCAACCACCGTTCCGACGGTTTGCTCGGAGGCCACGCTATAGGCTTGTGTTCCGATGCCGCGGATCTGGAAGCCGCCACTGTTGGCGGTGCCTGCTGTAGCTGAGAACGACACTCCGGGGGCCAGGTATTGCAGGTCGGAGATATTGCTCATGTTGGTGCGGTCGAGCTGTTCGGCGGTTACCACGCTTACCGAAATCGGTGTGCGTTGCAGTGGCTTGGCTTGGTGAGTGGAGCGAACCGTCACCGTATCAAGGTCCTTGGTGGTGGGCTTCGCTGCAGTTGCGGGCTCTTCGGCCAATGCAGGCTGTGCAGCTGCCAGTGCAGAAAACAGCGCCAATGACAGGCGGGTACAACGAACGCGGCCTCCTGTTGGCTGATGCGAATGGGTGAACGATTTCCTCATGCGTCTCTCTCCGGTGGTGGTACGAAGCCGGGCGTTCCGGCTGTTTTTGCGCGGCTGCGCGGTGCTCGGTAATCGGACTGGTTGTCTGCTGCCTTGTGGGTCGTTGCGTGTTGTGTTGGGCCACGGCGTTGCCCACCCGCACCCGGTCCTGCGCGTGAAGCGCCGGTGGGTTTCAGGACATGAAGGCGAAAGGAATTACGTGGTGAAGTAGAGACTCAAGCAGCCAGGTGGCCTTGCCCTTGATCGCGACGGCGGTGATGGAGAGCAGGTGTGCGACGAGGAGAGGCGTCGCGGGCCCGGCGCCTTCCATGCGGGCGTTTGGAATGGCAGGGAAAACTCTTGCCTTGGTGTGATTGCAACAGGTGCTTGGTCTGCGCGCAGAACTTGCTGCTCAGTCATCGTCGTTGTCAGCGGCCGAAAGCAGGTGACCTGCTTTCCGGATTGCGAAACCGCGTTACGTCTCATTGTTGGTTCGCCTCCACGAACGTTGATCGATGCCTGTCACGATCTGCGGATTCGAAGATCTTCAATCAGTGACGTTGGTGTCAATACATCTGACGCCAGATGCTTGGATAGGAACATTCCGTGAGGCGGGTACAGTCATGTCGGATTCGGATAGCTGCTTGATTTCCATCAAGAGCTGCAATCGCCAGACGCAGGCAGCACTGTGTGCTTGCGGTTGGTTGCGTTGACGTCTGCTGCGCAAGCGTTACTGATTTGCGCCAAGTAGAGACATGCTGCTTGAGTTCGGCGTCGGGTGCCGGGTACAGATTCCATGCCATCGGTCAAGACAGTGGGCGACCCGATGCAGCGGATTGCTTTCGATACGGCATGGTGTCAAGCGCGCAGGCTCCATCATCCCAGGCACCTTAGGAGCTGGCAGATTCACCTGTGCGGCTTTCATGGCAGGGATATTCTGGGAACTTGTTGGGCGTTGCTCGCGGAATTTTCGCGCGCGCTATCCCTTCCCAGAGGTTCCGCCCGTTGTGGTGCCCAACATTCGTTGGCGGAAGAAGGGGTACAGTGCGGCGCTGAACAGTATTGCTACGGTGGCGTAGGCCAGCAGTTTGGCGTCAGCACCAAGCAGGGCGTATAGGCAGTAGGCGATTGCTGCTGCAGCGGTGAACAGGCAGGCGGCGCGCATCCAGCCCTGTTCCCCACGCTCCAGGGTGGTGCAGATCAATGCGCCAGCTGAGAACAGGTAGGGAATGATGGTCAGTAGTACGGCGATATTGGTGAGCTGGTCGAACTGGCGTGCGAGGGTGGGCGAGGACGTAACCAGTAGCAGCGCGCTCATCAGTACCGCCACGATCATCAGGCCGGTGCCAGGCATGCCGTGCTTGTTGAGCTTGCAGAACACGCGCGGGAACAGCCCGTCCTCGGCCGCCGCCTTCGCCGATTGCCCGACCAGTAGCATCCAACCGCCCAGCGCGCCGGCTGATTTGAGGATCGCGCACAGTGCGATCACCAGTACACCCCATGGTCCGATCATCAACTGTGCGACATCGGCAAATGGTGCTGAGGAGTCGCGCAGCTGCGCCATCGGTACCATGCCCATGATCACCAGCGAGCAGCTGATGTAGATGACCGCTGCCAACGCCAGCCCGAGCAGGGTTGCCAGCGGGATGTTGCGCTTGGGGTTGTCGATCACATCGGCCGACACTGCCGCGCTTTCCACACCCATGAATGCCCACAGCGCGATGGAGGCGCTGCGCGAGATGGCGGCGCTGTCCTCCATGCCGCTGACGTTCCAGCCGGCGCTGAACAAGGCTGGGTCGAACCACCACCAACCGAAGATGGCGATGCCGAGTATCGGGATCAGTGCCAGCAGCAGGGTGCCGGTCTCCAGCGCGCCGATCCAGCGCGCCCCGCGTGCATTGGCCAGGCTCAGCAACCAGATCACCGCCAGGGTGAAGCCCAGTCGCGGATAGACATCCTGCAGCCATGGCCAGAGATGGCTCAGGTAGCCGGTGACCACCAACGCGATGGCGACATTGCCGATCCAGTTGCCGAACCAATAGGCATAGTTGCTGACGAAGCCGATGTAGTTGCCGAAGGCATCGCGTGCATAGGCGTAGGGGCCACCGGGTTGCGGGTCGAGTTGCGACAGCCGCGCGAACACCAGCCCCAAGGCGATGGCGCCGGCAGTGGCGATCAACCAGCCAATCGAGGAGATGCTGCCAACCGTGGCCAGGTTGGCCGGCAACAAGAACACGCCGGTGCCGATCATGTTGCCGGCAACCAGCATGGTCGCCATGGTCAGCCCCATCTTCTTGGTGGTTGGCGAGCTCATGTCCAGGCCGGGTCGGAAGTGAAGTCGATGGTCAGCCAGAAGCGCCCCGAGCGAGCGTCAAGCTGTGCGGCGATCTCATCGCGCAGGCGATCAACATCACCGATGCTGCCAAGCTGGGTGTCGGGTCTGGTCAGGATATGGATCTCGACAAACTGCATGCGGCCGATCTTGGCGACATGGCTGGTGAATCCTTCGAACTGGTGCTTGGCAACGAACGCCTGCATTACCTGTTGCACGAGTTGGTCCAGTTCGCTCGGCGCTACCTGCAGGACCTCGCGCGCAGCCTTCCACGCACCGCGTAGCGGTACCGGTAGCGTGGCCAGGCTTATGCAGGCAAGTACGAGGGGGTCAAGGTAGGGAATCCAGTGTTCATGGGAACCACCGCGTAGTGCCAGTGCGATGACGAAGGACAGCACCACGGCAAGGCTCATCAACCCGGTAAGCAGCCATGCGCGTGCGTCCAGGCGTAGCAGGCCGGACTGCAGCAGGCGCGCGTGCCGGCCGATCCACACCGCCATGGCCAGGTCCACCACTGCCAACAAACCGGCCCAGAGTAGGCCAGGGCCGAGTCGTGCCTCGTGGCCGCCGTCGCTGAAGCCGATCACTGCATTGGCCAACGCGTAGATGCAGGCCAGACTGAGAATTGCACCGCCCAGCGCTTCGACCATGGGCTCCAGATGCCAGAAGCCGTATTGGAAGCGTGGACTCTGTTCGCGGGCCATCAAGCGCAGTACTGACAGTGCCACCAGCGTCAGTGCTACATCCACCAGGCTGTAGATGCCATCGAACAGGATCGCCTGCGAGCGCGCGAGCATGCCGCCAAAGAAGCCGATCGCAGCGACCAGTACGGTGGCTGCGATGGAAAGTTGCAAGACGCGTTGTTCCTGGCGGGTGCTGGTCATTTAATTGGTCTAGGGCCCGGTAGCCATGTAAGGGGAGCTAGGCTTGAAAAGCCCCTCTCCCGTTTACGGGAGAGGGGTTGGGGTGAGGGCGCTTTGAAAGCACGTAGAGCAGATTTTGAGCAGAGCGGAGCCAAAGAAGACGCAGAGCCAAGAACCAATAGCCAGAAGCTAAAAACTTCCCTCATCCGCCCCTGCGGGGCACCTTCTCCCGCGCGCGGGAGAAGGGACCGCGGGCAACTGCGCTTACTGCGCTCAAATCTTCAAAACCTCCACCCGATAATTCGGCTTCTCACCACTGTTATCGATGATCAACCCATGCACATCCGACTCAAAGCCCGGGAAGCGTGCGTTCTGTTCGCGGGCGATGCGCAGCGACTGGATGATCGGTTCATCGCTGGCACCGAAGCGCTCGCCCGGCATGATGGTCGGGATGCCGGGCGGGTAGGGCACCAGCATGGTGCCGGCGACGCGGCCGCTGAGCTGGTCGATGTCCACCCGCTCGATCTCGCCGCGTACAAGGTGGTTATAGGCTTCGGCAGGCGTGATGACCGGCTCCGGCAGTTCCACATACATCTCGCGCATCACCTCGGCCACGCGGAATTCACGGTTGAACTCGTGCAGGGCGGTGCACAGGTCGCGCAGTCCCCAGCCGGCGTAGGCGGCGGCATTGTCTTCGAGCAGGCTGGGCAGTGACTGGCTTAGCGGCGCGTTGGCGTCGTACAGGTCCTTGAACGCCAACAGTTCGGTGACCAGGGTGCTCCACTTGCCCTTGGTGATACCCATCGAGAACAGGAACAACACCGAGTACAGGTTGGTCTTCTCCACGGTGAGGCCGCGCGACCACAGGAATTTGCTCAGTATCGCAGCCGGGATGCCGAGCTTGCCCATCTCCCCATCCATCGACAGGCCGGGCGTTAGCAGGGTGACCTTGATCGGATCGATCAGTACATAGTCGTCAGCCAGGTTGTCGAAACCATGCCAGCGCGCATCCGGGCGCAGATACCAATCCGGACGCGAAGTGACCATCGGCTTGGCGCTGTCGCCCTTGGCCAGCGTGCGCTCCACGCCGTCAGGCTGCCAGACTTTGAACCACCAGTCGTCGCGGCCGAGATCCTCGCTGACATGCAGCATCGCGCGGCGGAATGCGATGGCTTCATCGTGCATTTCCTGCACCAGCGATTTGCCGGCATCACCTTCCATCATCTTGGAGGCGACATCGCAGGAGGCGATGATGCCGTAATGCGGACTGGTTGAGGTATGCATCATGAAGGATTCGTTGAAACGTTCCGCGTCCAGCTCGCGCGTTGCCGCATTGCGTACATGGATCATCGATGCCTGCGAGAACGCAGCCAGCAGCTTGTGCGTGGAATGGGTAGTGAAGATGATCGCATCCTGTTCGCGTGGCTTGCCCTTGGCCATGCCGTAGTGATTTTCGTAGAAGGGGTGGAACGCGGCATAGGCGTACCAGGCTTCATCGAAGTGCAGGAAGTCCACCGCGCTGCCGAGGTTGTCGGCAATCGTCTCGGCGTTGTAACAGAGCCCGTCATAAGTGGAGTTGGTGACTACCGCGATGCGCGGCTTGGCGCCGGGCTTGGCCGCCTTGCTGGCCAAGGGGTTGGCCTGGATCATCTTCTGCAGTGCCTCGCCGGAGAACTGGTCCAGGCTGATCGGGCCGATGATGCCGTGGGCGTTGCGGCTGGGGGTGAAGTACACCGGAATGCCGCCGGTCATGATCAATGAGTGCAGCAGCGACTTGTGACAGTTGCGGTCGACGAACACGATGTCGCCACGCGCAACCGTGCCATGCCAGACGATCTTGTTGGCGGTGGAGGTGCCATTGGTGACGAAGAACGTGTGATCGGCGCCGAAGTTGCGCGCGGCTTCGGCTTCTGCCTCACGGATCGGGCCGGTGTGATCGAGCAGCGAACCCAGTTCCGGCACCGAAATCGACAGATCACTGCGCAAGGTGTTTTCGCCATAGAACTGGTGCAGCGCACGGCCTACCGGTGACTTGGTGAAGGCAACACCGCCGGCATGGCCGGGCGTATGCCAGGAGTAGTTGGATTGGGCCGAGTGATGGATAAGCGCCTTGAAGAACGGTGGCAGCAGCTTGGCCATGTAGTCTTCGGCGGCGCGCATCACCTGGCGGGCGATGAAGCTCTTGGTGTCTTCGAACAGGAAGATGTAGCCGTGCACGAACTTGAGCAGCTTGCTCGGTATTTTTTCGATGGTGCGGCGTTCACCATAGAGGAACACCGGCAGGTTGGCGCGGCGTTGGCTTTGCTCGCGCAGGAAGGCAAGCAGACGTTGGAACTGGTCGTCATCGTCCTCGGTGCCGTCGATGGAGATCAGCACCGCCGAGGCAGCCACATAGGTGCGTGCGCCGGCACGGGCATCGTCCAGGTTCAAGCCGGAGAGCACGCGCTGGTCGCTCTTGCGCAACTCCTCGGCCAGGGCGCGGATGAGGATGCCGGCGATGCGCGGCGATTCATAGTCGGCATCGATGATGACGATCGGGTAGTCCAGTGATTTGAAGTACATGGCGTTGTTCCTATCTACCGAGCGGGGGATCAGTTCGTGCTGGCACGGGCGGTGCCATTCGGAGTGAATTTGGCCAGGCGCTGCTTGCGGCGCTCATCGCTGAAGAACGGGTAGAACACGGTAATGAACAGTACGAACAGGAAGGCGTACTGGACGATGCTGCCGGACGAGCCATAGATGGCCCACAGGCAATAGACGACGGTAATGCTGGTCAGTACCCAGAACGCGCCGGTGTGGGCCAGGGTATGCGAGCGCTCCACCACGAAGTAGCAGGCCACACAGGAGTAGATGTAAGGCAGCAGGGTCAATACCACCGCAGCCGAGGTGATCACGTCGAACTGCGCGGACGCGGTTTCCGAAGTGGAGGTGATCAGTACGGCAAGCGTCATCAACACGGCAACGATCAGCACACCTTTGACCGGCACCTCGTCCTTGTTGATCTTGCTGAAAACGCTGGGGAACAGACCGTCATCCGAGGCTGCCTTGGCGCTCTGCGCGGTCAGCAGGATCCAGCCGCCCAAGGAACCCGCTGCACCGACGAAGGCGCACAGGCTGACCAGCGCGCCGCCCCAGCCGCCAACCGCGGTTGCCGCCGCCAACGCGAACGGCGCGTCGGAGACCTGCAGGTCGGCATTGGGCACCATGCCCATGATCACCGAGGAACTGGCGATATAGGCGATGGCTGCCAGGAACACGCCGGCCAGGGTGGCGCGGGCAACATTCTTCTCAGGGTTCTCAACCACGCCAGCGGTGACCGATGCCGACTCCACGCCGATGAACGCCCACAGGGTCAACGCTGCAGCACTGGACACCGCACCGAAGTTGGATTGGCCGGAAACGTTGTACGCACCCTTGAAGATGGTGGGGTCGAAGTAGAACCAGCCGAAGATGGCGATGCCCAGGATCGGTACCAGCGCGAAACTGGTGGTCACCGTCTGCACGCGGCTGACGAAGGACGGGCCGATCACATTGGCGAAGCTCAAGGCCCACACCAGCAACAGCACCGCGATGCAGCGTGGCACTGGATCGGACAGGATCGGGAAGAAGTAGCTGAAGTAACCCACCGCCGCGATCGGGATGGCGACGTTGCCGATCCAGTTGGCGAACCAGTAGATGGTATTGGTCTGGAAGCCCATGTAAGGGCCGAACCAGTCACGCGCATAGGCGTAAGGACCGCCCGCTTTGGGTGCCAACTTGCCGAGCTTGGCGAATACGAAGGCCAGCAACAATGCACCGGCCGTGGTGACCAGCCAGCCCCAGATCGAGGCGGTGCCGATCTTGGCCAGGCTGGAGGGCAGCAGGAATACACCTGAGCCCATCATGTTGCCTGCCACCAGGAAGGTCGCGCCAACGACCCCGATTTTCTTCTGACCTGCCATGACAATCTCCTTTCACCGGCGTTGCCGGGTGATTCGATGGGAAGGGCATTACGTGAATCGTTGGGTGGCGAGCTGCACATGGGCGTGTGCGGGCGTCGGCTGCCTGTTACTTGATGAAGTTGTATTGCAGGCTGCCCTGCAGGCGCAGGGTGTCGGCATCGCGGCCGTTTTGTAGCTGCTGCTGGCCGTAGAGCAGTTCCATACCCATGGTCCAGGACGGTGCCGGGCTCCACAGTAGATTCAGTGCGGCGTAGCGGCTGCGACGGAAGGCATCGCTACTCAGTGCGTCGGCGCTGTCGATCTGCAGTTGTCCGTAGATCAGGTTGGAGCGCCACAGATCTGACCAGTAGTGGGTGTAGCCGAAGAATCCACCGCGCAGCGGCAGCGCCTTGAGCTGTCCATCGGCGTCGATGGCGGCATCCAGGTTGGAGCCGGTCAGGTCGGCGGTATAGCGGCTGATGCCTTTGCCGCCGATCAGGCCGAACAGCAGCAGGTCGCGCTCGGCTACAGCATAGGACCCACTCAACTGCAGGCCGCCGCCGAACGTGCGGTCGCTGCGGCCATCACCGTCGTAGCCGAGGCTGCGCAGCACCGCGCCCAGCTGCAGATGGCCCCAGTCGCGCTCCATGCGTGCGATCAGGCTGATGTCGGGCAGGTGTTCGGTGCTGCTGTCGTTGTCACTCAGATTGCCCAGTTGCGAATCCGGATCTTCCGCAGCCACGGTCAAGCTATTGCCTTTGCCCAGCGCGAAGCTGTGGTGGATGCCTGCTACCAGCAGATAGCCGGCCGCGCCTGGCCCGGCAAAGTCCAGTGTGTCTGGTAGCGAGTCGGCATCCATGAAGGTGGAATAGCCGTAACCGGCATAGGTGTTTCCCAGCTGGCCATAGGCGTGGCGCAGACGGAATTGATAGCTGTCGCTGCTGCCGAAGAAGTCGTTCTCCAGGTAGAAACGCAGCTTGCCGTGTGTGGTTGGGCGCCGTGCCTCGAAGCTGAAGCGGGTCTGCTTGGCGTGCATGCCGAAGTGCGAGACATCACGGTGCGGGCTGTCGACCGGAATTGATGAAGGAATGAACTGCTCGGTATCACCGGCGGCGCGGCGGTCTGCAATCGCGTCGAGCTTGGCGTAGCCGCCGAGCCGGATCATGGTGTCGGTGCCGGGGATGGCAATGAAACCTTTCAGTTCTGGGTCGTTCGGCGAGGGCGCGTTGTCCGGGCGCGAGGCGGCGGTTGAAGGATCAGCGACCGAATCACGCGCGGGCAGAATGGTCTGCGTAGCTGCTGGCTGGCTGCTGTGGGTAGCTGCGGAGTCCAGCGAGGAGACCGTTGTCTGTGATGCCGAAGCCGAAGATGGTGGAGGTTTTGCAGAAGGACTTGCCTGTCCTTGTTCCAGCGCATCAAGCCGTGCGTTGAGCGATTGCAGGTGCTGTTGGGCCTGGACGATCTCCGCGCGCAGCGCGGCGACGGAGTCCTGCGCGTTTGCCGCGCAGGGCAGCAGCACAAGAGGCAATAATGTGGCCAGCGTCAATGGTTTCATCGCCTGTTCCGTGGAGAAAGAAACGCTACTCGCGGCTGGGACAAATCCCCGCCGCGATTTCAGCTATCGCATACGCGGCGACGCGCTGGATGCCTCCCTCATCCCTGCGTGAAACCTGCCTATTTACCATCGTTGAAAACAGGTTATGACTACGTGAATTTAGGATGAAACCTGATGTCATAAATAGTGAATTTCTGAGCGTAAAAAGGCAGTCAGTCCTCGCCATCCATCTGGCCGATTTCCAGCGGCACCCGGCTGCCATCAAGCAGTCCTCGGCTGAGCTTGCCGTCCTCGATGAATAGCAGCTCGCCGTTCTCGCCATCCTTGATGCTGCTGTCGATGGCGATGATGCGATCGCCGTGGAAGCTGCTGACATGCGGCATCGAGGTGTGGCCGACGACGATGCGCTTGAGCCCGAGCTGGTCGAGCACACCCTGCACGCCGGCCGTATCCAGCTGGCCGTTGAAATAGCCGCGGTACCAGATCGGACTGGTCTTGCCGTCATATAGCGGTGCGGTGATCGGGTCGGCCTTTACCTCGGCCTTGGGCCGGCCGAGCGAGTCCTGGTAGGCAGCGTTGGTGGCAGCTGGATTGAGCGCAAGCTGTAATGCCTCCGGTGAGATGCCGCCATGCAGGAATAAAGTGTCGCCGATGCGCAGCAGCACCGGCCGGGTACGCAGCCACTGGCCGATCACCGAATCATTGCCGTACAGCTGCGGGTAGCTGCGCCCCAGCAGCTGCGCGCTGCGCAGGTACTTGGGATTGACGTAGCGCAAGTCGTCGTACAGCGTCATGGTTTCGTGGTTGCCAAGCACGAAGTGCACCGCGCCGCCGGCTTGCGCGGCCTGTTGCTGCAAGCTGTACAACAGCCAGAACGTCTCGGTGACCTGCGGACCACGGTCGAATACGTCACCGCCGATCACCAGCGTGTCCTGTCGCAGCGCCCAGTTGTCGTCGTTGTCGATCACGCCATTGGCACGCAGCAGCTGCAGCAACAATGCATATTGGCCGTGGATGTCGGAGACGGCGACGATGCGCGGCACGGCTGGCAGCACCGATGCGGCGGTAGCGGCTAGCGGGGCGATGCGCAGCGGATGCGGATAGCCGCACTCCGCTGCGACGTTGAGGGCTGCGCCGCGCTTGACCTTCAATTGACGGGATATCACCTGGTCTTCGCAGATCCACTGCGCCTGCAGGCGGCTACCGTCGCGGAATACATAAGGGCCGTCGGCCTGTACATACGCAGCTGGCTCAGGAACCTCGCGGGCACCCGCATCCACGGCGGGCAGGGCGCCACATAGCGGCAGGATGAGCAGGGCGCGGGCTACAGACATGGGGTGGTTCCGATGACGGGCGCCTTGTTGCGCCCGTTGACAGCCTAGGCCGCAGTTGCCGTATCTGCATGTGCTATCGGTTGGTTGTGCGCGCTGCTCAATCGCGGCGCAAAGCGCTGCGGCCGGGTGCAGTGGGCAAGGTATCGCTGCCCAGCACCACGCGATTGCGGCCCTGCTTCTTGGCCTGGTACATGGCCGCGTCGGCGCGTGCCATCACCCGCTCGTAGTCCGGGTGGCCGTCATACAGGGCAACGCCGATGCTGGCGCTGATCGGCAGCAGCTGGCCATCGGCCAGGGTGACTGGCGTGTCGACGATGCGCCGGCACAGGCCATCGGCAATCACCATGGCCTGGCGTTCTTCCACCGCCACCAGCACCACGACGAATTCTTCGCCGCCATAGCGGAATACGTAGTCGCTGCCACGGGTGAACTGGCTGAGGATGCCGGCCACGTGCTGCAAGGCGCGATCACCGGCTTCATGGCCGTGTTGGTCGTTGATGGCCTTGAAGTGATCCAGATCCAGCAGCAGCACGGCGAAGCTGTCGGCGGACTTCTCGGCCAGCTCGATCTCACGGCGCAATACGGTGGGCAGGAAGCGGCGGTTGAGCAGGTTGGTCAAGGCATCGCAACCGGCATCCAGTTCGCCTATGCGTTCGAACAACATGCCCAGCAAGGCGCGGATCTGGCTGACTTTGGAGCGCACGTCCTGCAGCTGCAGCGAGCGCGCGGCCGGATCGCTGTCCTGCTGCAAGGTGTCTTGCAACAGCTGGTCGACCTCATGGATCATAGCGGTGATCTGCCGCGTCTCCGAGCTTTCGCCAAAGCTGGGAATGCCCTTGTGGTTGAACCACAGGCCGAACTCTGAGCGCGCCAGGGTCTGGAAGCTGCCCAGGTCGCCCTGTGCCGCAAGGGCGTAGAGGAGGGTGTTTTCCCAATCCAGCAACAGCGCACGCTGGCGTTCGCGCTCGGTGCCGACATTCTGCACCAGCGAGAACAGCCGGTAAGCGGCATCGGTGCGCGAGGAACGTTCCCGTGCATTGGAATAGGCCAGTGTCATACCCTCCAACGCGATGTCGAACGAGGCAGTGAGGCTGGCGATGGCTGCGTGTGCGCTTTCGCCATGCCCGGCCTGCTCGCCGATCAATTGGAACAGGCGCTGCTTCAGTACGCGGGTGCCGCGGGTGACCAGATCCACCGGGATGCCCACGCGTGCATGCACATCGCCGATGACGCGCTGGTTGGCGATCAGCTGTTCGACGTCGGCCGGCGTGGCGCGCAGCAGGTCCTTGACCCAGCGCTGCATGGCCGGTTGCAGGCGCACCCGCACCTGGTCGTGCGACATCGAACGCGAGGCGCGCGCATCGTTCATCATGACCTTGTAAAAATGCGCGGCCAGTTCAGCGGCGTGCGCGTCGGCCAGACTCGCCAGAATCTGGCTTGCATCGGCACCGGCGGCGTCGAGGCTGTGTTTCCAGGCATCTGCCAGAGCGCTGCTGTCGGTGTCAGGGGGTGGAGCTGGGACGATATTCATGCGTACGACCGGTAAAGTGCCAAGAGGCAGCCGATCATTATCGGCAGCGATAACAGGATTTTGAGGACTTTGTGTTGATAGTTGAATTCACTGTTTGTTCAAGTTTGCTTGTGGTGAGTCCCGTCGGATTGGCTGAATGATCAGCGCCGGTCCGTTTCCGTTGATGGCACTGGTTGCATTGTTGGCGCTGGCGATTGGCTGGTTCTTCGCGCGTGCATTGGCACCGGCTGCTGATGGGATGCGCAGCCGTGCTGGCGCGGTGGTGCTGGATGCGTTTTTGCTGGGCTTGCTGGGCGCACGCTTGGGTCACGTGGCGATGCATGCTGGCGACTATCTGTCACAGCCGCTGTCCATCATTCGTATGGGCGATGGTGGTTATTCGATCTGGGCCGGCCTGCTGGTCGCCGCCGCCTACGCGTTGTGGAAGACCCGCCAACGCATCCTGCGCAAGCCGGTATTGCTGGGTCTGGCTGCTGGCGCGGCGTTCTGGGCAATTGGTGGGATGGCGCTGTTTGCGCTGCAGCGATCGTCGATTCCGCTGCCGGATGCAGTGCTGCTTGACATGCAGGACAAGCCTGCGCCGCTGGCCGCATTTGCTGGCAAGCCAACTGTGATCAATCTTTGGGCGACCTGGTGTGGCCCGTGTCGGCGCGAGATGCCGGTGCTGGCACAGGCGCAGCAGGCACACCCGCAGGTGCAGTTCGTGTTTGCCAATCAAGGCGAAACCCGCGACGAAGTCGCCGACTATCTGCGCGCTGAAAACATGCAGCTGCACAATGTGCTGCTGGATGCCGAGTCGCGGGTGATGCAGCAGACAGGCGCCCGCGCCCTGCCGACAACGCTGTTCTTTGGCGCCGATGGGCGGCTGCGCAATGTGCATATGGGCGAGCTGTCGCGCGCCACTTTGGAAGCGCGTCTGCGCGAAATGCAATAACTCCTTTACTGAAAGAGACACACGATGATGCGTTCCCGTTCGATGTTGCTGTTGTTGTCCGCCATGACGCTGTCGCCGCTGGCCTGTGCCCAGACTGCCAGTGCCCCCGCTGCTACCGCTGCCAAGCCGGCCGTGGCCAGTGAGCCGGCGGTGGTGAAGACCTTGCGCTCGCAGGGCGTTGAGTTCATGGGCACGTTCGAAACGCCGGTTGGCCTGACCGGCTATGCCGGTGTCGCCGGTCAGCGTCCGCTGGGCGTGTACGTGTCCAAGGATGGCGAGTACGCCGTGGTTGGCACCCTGGTCAACGCCAAGGGTGAGGATGTCAGCGCTGCCAAGCTCAAGGAGCTGGTGTCCGGGCCGATGGGCCAGCAGGCCTGGGCCAAGGTGGAAGCCAGCCATTGGGTGCGTGATGGCAAGGCCGATGCGCCGCGCGTCATCTATTCCTTCAGCGACCCGAACTGCCCGTACTGCAACCGCTTCTGGGAGGCCGCGCAGCCGTGGGTGGCGGCAGGCAAGGTGCAGATCCGGCAGATCCTGGTCGGCGTGATCCGCGAGGACAGTGCCAACAAGGCCGCTGCCATTCTGGGCGCGGCTTCGCCGGAGCAGGCGCTGATCCAGAACGAGCGTGATTTCGCCAAGGGCGGCATCAAGCCGCTGGCGACGGTGCCGGCGGCAGTGCAGACCAAGCTGCGCGCCAATGAAGCACTGATGCTGGATCTCGGCTTCCAGGGCACGCCGGGCATCCTGTTCAAGGATGCTGACGGCACGGTGCAGATGCGCTCGGGCATGCCGCAGGGTGATGACATGCAGACCGTGCTCGGCCCGCGCTGATCGCTGAACCGGGCGGCGGCGATGTAATAGTCTCCGCCGCCACTGGCTGACTAAGCTGGCCCCGTTATTTAGGAGCCAGCCATGAGCCACGACCACAACCATCTGCCCAGCGAGATCCGCCACGAGAAGCCACTGTGGTGGGCGCTCGGCCTGACCACCGCCTATCTGGTGGTCGAAGTCATTGGCGCGTTCTGGACCAACAGCCTGGCGCTGTTGTCCGATGCCGCGCATATGGCCACCGATGCGCTCGGCCTGATGATCGCGCTGACCGCTGTACGTCTGAGCCGGCGCCCGCCTGATGCCAAGCGCACCTACGGTTATGCGCGTCTGGAAGCCTTGGGCGCCGTGGCCAATGGACTGCTGTTGTTCGGCGTGGGCATCTACATCCTGTTTGAGGCCGCGCAGCGCTTCCAGCAGCCGCAGGAAATCGCCTCCACCGGGATGATGTGGGTGGCAGCGTTTGGCCTGGTGGTGAATCTGATCGCCATGCGCCTGCTCAGTGCTGGCAGTGGTGAGAGCCTGAACGTGAAGGGCGCATATCTGGAAGTGTGGAGCGACATGCTCGGCTCGGTGGCGGTGATCATCGCTGGCGTGATCATCCACTTCACTGGTTGGACCTTGGTTGATCCGATTCTGGCGGTGCTTATTGGTTTGTGGGTGTTGCCACGTACCTGGGTGCTGCTGCGCGATGCGATCAACGTGCTGCTGGAAGGCGTGCCCAAGGGCGTGGTGCTGGCTGATATCGAGGCGGCGCTACGCGGGCATGACGGTGTCGCCGGTATCCATGATCTGCATGTGTGGGCACTGGCATCGAGCACGCCTGCATTGACCGTGCACGTGGTGATGAATGATGGGCTGGCACCGGATGTATTGCGTCGTGAGCTGGCTGATCTGCTGCATGAGCGGTTTGATATCGATCATGTGACGGTGCAGGTGGAAGCTGATCACTGCGGTGATGATTGTGCCGACAAGAAGGCGGCTGGCGGTCATCACGACCACGACCATGAAGGTCATGCGCACGGGCCGGATGATCAAGGCCATCACGGCCATGTGCACCGCTAAGCGTAGTGCCGAGCCATGCTCGGCAGAGGCTTTACCGGTGATCCATCGGCCTTGATGGTTGTTTGTTGGTTGTGGGAGCGGCGTAAGCCGCGAAGCTGGCATTGCTGAAATTTTCGGAACAACAGCAATAAGATTGATAAGTGGCATAGCGGCGTAAGCCGCACCCCCAAGGTGGGGGGT
>NZ_JBRREK010000061.1:0-23726 GCF_056760235.1 Stenotrophomonas sp. STEN018 | reverse complement strand
TTCTCCCTCTAGCGGGTGAAGGGCTAAGGCAACAGCAAAAGCCAACAGCAACAGCCAACAGCAAACAACCAACAGCAACTGCCAACTGCAAAAGCCAACAGCAACAGCCAACAGCAACAGCCAACGCCAACGCCAACGCCAACGCCAACGCCAACGCCAAAGCCAAAGCCAAAGCCAAAGCCAAAGCCAAAGCGATGGCCGGTGCAGACGCTATGTGGAAAACCCCTGCCGAACATGGTTCGGCACTACGATTTCGCGGGGCTTTGTTGGTGAACCGTCACGAAAACCGTCGGAAACTCAAAGACTGGCGGTTACCGTCGATGCGCAGTGGCCATTATCATCGGCCTGTTCCAACCAGGTATTCACTGCGCCCGATAGACGATCCAATCGCATCGGTAAGCTCAGATGGTCTTCCGCAGGGACTTCCAGATAGCGCGCGTGTGGCGCCGCAGCAGCCAATGCGCGCCCCTGTGCTACCGGAATGTGTTCGTCGTCGCGGCCGTGTATCAACAGCACGCAGGCTGGAACTTGCGCCAAGGCCTGACCGACATCCACCTTGTCCAGATTGATGCCGAGCTTGCGATCGGTGGTGGCGATGGCTTCATCCAAGCCGCGGCCACCGTATTGCCAGCGCGCCAGCGGCAAGGCGACATAGTCGCTCCAACGTTCCGGTGGCTTGGCCAGCATGTGCGGCACCATCGTGCGTATCGCTTCGCCGGCATTGTCGAACGATTCCATCGCCACCACGCTGCGCAGCTGCGGGCCCAGTTCGCGGGCGGCAAAGATGGCGGTAGCGGCGCCATAGGAGACACCGAGCAGATGCACCGGGCCGCTGATCTGGCCTTCGCGCTTCAGAGCTTTCAATGCGGCGACCACGTCTTCGCCTTCGCGGGTGCCATAGCCGGAAAGTGCATGGCCAGAACGACCGTGATTGCGCAGATCCAGCGCGATGGTGCGGTAGCCCTGTTGAGCCAGCTCCAGTGACCATGGCATCAACGAGCCACCATCCATCATCCAGCCATGCAGCAGGATCACCGTGCCGCGTGGCTGAGTGCGGTTCTCGATGCTTGGCGCCGATGCCTCCAGCGAAAATTCCGGAAAGCGTTGGCCCTTGCCCAGATAGCGGTAATCCAGCTGGTAGTCGCCCGGCTCGAATGACACCCAGTGCAGGGCGACGCCATCGCTGCCGGCAACGCTTCCCTGCTGATGTGGCAGGCGGGCGAGCAGGGCGTCGATGCGTTCGGTGGGGACCAGCGGTGATGTGCCACCAGGCGCAGCCAGTCGCTCGCTGAGCGACAGCGGGGGGACGGGAGAGGAGAGGGCAAAGCCGGCCAGCATCACGCAGACGCCAGCCAGCGCCAGCGAACGAAGCATGGCGAGAACCGGTTTGGGGAGCCTGCCACGGTAGTCACAATGCGGTGCTGCATCTACCGCGCGGCGATGACAGACAGATGACCGTTGTGTGGTGTTTGGGTTGCGGGGTGTTCCGCTACTGATCAGGCGCCCGCTCAACAGCGGGCGGTATGACAAACCAGCGGCCTTGTTTGTGGGAGCGGCGTAAGCCGCGAAGCAGATGATGTATCCGCGGATACACAGTCGAGCAAATGCAGCTTCTTCTGTGACCGGAGCGACGCTGGCAGCCGCTGATTGCGGCACGGTTACAGCGAAACTGGAGAAGCTGCCCTCACCCCAACCCCTCTCCCGCGCGCGGGAGAGGGGCTTCAAGCACAGTGCTGAGGATTGTCGAGAGTGTCATCAACATCCGGCGCTGTTGTTACCTGGATCAGAAGCGCTGCTGGTACTTCATGTACATGAAACGACCGATGTCGAAGCCACCGTAGTAGGTGAAGCTGCTGTTCGGCTGGCTGTACATGATTGGGCCTTCATGCTTGAACACGTTGTTCAAGCCCAGTGACACGGTGCCGTTCCACGGCATGGCATAACGCACCTGCAGGTCGTGGAAGGTGTTGGAGCCCAGCTTGCGGCTCGGCTGCATGTCGGTGTACGGCGACTGGAAGTCCGGGATGTTGCACTCCGGGCCACCGTCCAGATCGTAGGAGCACTTCTCCTTCATGCTGGAGTAGTAACGGGTGGTCCAGCTCGCGCCGAAGTTGCCGTTCTGCCAATCCAGCGTCAGGTTGGAGCGCACGCGGAAGTTGCCTTCCCAGCCAGTGAACTGTTCGACCGGGGTGGTGGCTACGTTGTCACTCTTGCGCGAGAGGTAATCCACATACGTGGTGTTCCAGCGCAGCGACAGTTGGCCGTATGCCATTTCCGGCAGGCGGTAGCGAACGCCGAGATCATAACCAGCGGTTTCCTGGTAACCGGCGTTGTTCAACGAACGGTTCATGCCGCTGACCTGGCCCTTGTTGGTGCCGGAGCTGTAGCGGGTGAAGCGGTCGCAGGCAGAGGCAATGCCCTGCACATAGCACTGGTTGAGGATGTCAGTAGCCGACTCGCCAACAATGACGTTGTCGATGCGGATCTTCCACCAGTCCAGGCTCAGGTCCAGGCCGGTGACGAAGTCCGGGCTGTAGACCAGGCCGACGGTCCAGGTCTTGGCGGTTTCCGGGTTCAGCGCGGCGTTGGAGCCCGAGGTGAAGTCGGTGACGGCCTGTACGCCGGAGGTGGTGGCCAGTTCGCCGTCGCCGGTCTTCTGGCGGAAACCTGCGCCCATGCCAGCAGCGGTGCAGCGTGCTGCCACTTCGGCATTGCGTGCGGCTGCACCGAAGGAGCGATCGCAGGGATCGGTGACGCGGTCACGGGTGGTGACGGTGCCGCCGTACAGATCGTCAACGGTAGGTGCACGGAAACCGGTGCCGTAGGTAGCGCGGACCAGCAAGGTGTCGATCGGCTTCCACTTCAGGCCGAACTTGCCATTGGTGGTGCCACCGAAGTTGTTGTAGTCCGAGTAACGGCCGGCCAGGTCCAACGACAGCTCACGCACGAACGGCAGATCAGCCAGCAGCGGCACCTGCACTTCCAGGTAAACCTCGTCCAGCTTGTAGTCGCCACGCGTCGGTGCGCCGCTGGTGCCGGCGATCTGGCCGTTCTGCACCATCAGGTCCGGCGTGTAGCTCGCTTCTTCGCTGCGATGTTCAACGCCCATCGCGGCCATGATGTCACCGGCCGGCAGGCTCGCCAGCGAACCGGAGATGTTGGCGCTGACCACCTTGGTGGTGCTGCGGATCTCGTCGCTGAAGCGGGTGAAGATATAGTCGCGCACCGCCTTGTCGCTGAGCGAGCCGGGGGTGTTGCTGCCCGACGGTGCCAGCGGGTTCCACGGCACGCAGCCTTCGATCACGTTGCCGACGCTGCCGCAACGGGCCACGCCGCCGGCATCGATGAAGGACGGGCCGACGGCCAGGTTGACGTTCGGCTGGTACATGCTCTGAAGGGTGCGACGCTCGCCTTCATTGTGGTTGAACATGTAGCTCACGTTCCAGTCCCAGAACCGCGAACCGGTCTCGAAGCTACCCTCCAGGCCGACGCTGGCGCGCTTGGTGGTCAGCGCGTTGTTGGTTACGCGCGGGTATTCCTCGGTGCGACGCGAGAACAGCACGTCCTTGCCCCAATGGTTGAACGCGCTATCGGCCGAGAGTGCGGCACGCGCACCGCTGGCGGCCTGTGCGGCCGACACCGAGTACGGGTAACCGGCAAGTTGCTTGACCGACTCACGCTCGCTGTACAGAACGTCGGCTACAACGCGCAGATCGTCGGTGATCTGGAAACCACCATTGGCGAAGGCCGACTTCCGCTCCAGCGAGGAGAGCAGGGTCATGTTGGTCTTGGTGTTGGCGTAGGTCGCCGGGTCGCGTGGCTTGAAGTTGGCCACATTGGACGGATCGCCGCCGGGGCCGACGCTGAGCGTCTTGCCGTCGACGGTGACCGAGCCCCATTCGGTGGTGCCATTGAGGCCATCACCGGGGTGGTAGGGGCCGTTGGGGTAGGCGGTGAACTCACGCGCGCCGCCCAGTACCGGGTCTTCCTCGGACTTTTCGGCGCCGATGCTGAACCAGCCGCGGTCGAAGGTCTTGCCGAAGTTGGCGCTGTAGGAGCGCTTCTGGCCGTCGCCTTCGCCGTACTGGCCGACATAGGCACTGGCGTTGCCGCCGTCGAAGTTCTTGCGGGTGATGACGTTGACCACACCTGCGATCGCGTCCGAGCCGTACAGTGCCGAGGCACCATCGGTCAGTACTTCGACGCGCTCGACGATGGCCGAGGGAATCGAACCGACGTCGGAGAAGCCGCCGGCGCTGACGCCCATGCGGCGGCCGTCGATCAGCACCAGGGTGCGTTCCGGGCCAAGGTTGCGCAGGCTGACGTACATGCCGCCGTAGTCGCGGCCAGAGGACAGCGCCGAGGCGCGGCTCAGCGATGGTGCGCCGGCAGCGGTGACGTCCTGCAGGATGTCGGCTACGTTGACGTAGCCCTTCTTCTCGATTTCCGCACGGCTCAAGGCGATGACCGGCTGTGCGGTTTCAACGCTGGCTTGGCGGATACGCGAACCGGTGATCTCGACACGGTCCAGCGTGGTGGTGGTTTCGTTTGCGTCCTGTGCGAACGCGGTGAGGCTGCAGCTGCCGAGCAACGCGAGGGTGATCGCGGAGCACAGCGGGGTCGACTTCAAATACATCGCTTTCGGTTTTCCTTTATACCAACTACAAAAAAAGCGCCCTTGTGGGGCGCCGTCACAGATGCATCACCGTTGGGGGAGGGACACAGCATCTGCCATCACAGCTCCGCTGGCCGCCGGGACTTGGGCGGGCGCGAATGATGACCGAAACCGATGGCTGCGTGAAGGTAGACTTTCCGCCAACCCACCTGCACGGAGGCAGGTGGGTTGCTGAGCTGGCCAGCTGCGCCGTGTTGAATCAGGTCTCGCGCAAGGCAGTGGTGATCGGCAAACGTGCCGCACGCAATGCCGGGAACAGGCCGCCGACCAGGCCGATCCCAAGTGCCCACTTCAAGCCGCTCCACAGCAACGGTGGTGATACCTTGAACTGGAACACCACCTGGCTGAAGTTGTTACCCAAGGTGGAAACGGTGAAGTTGTTGAATGCCAACCACGCAACGACACCGCCGAGCAGGCCTCCAAGTAGCGCGAGCAACATGGTTTCCAGCATCACCGCGGTGACTACCGGCACACCGCGGAAGCCGATTGCACGCAGCGTTGCGATCTCCCGCGCACGTGTGGCGACGGCGGCATACATGGTGTTGAGTGCGCCGAACACTGCACCAACGGCCATGATCGCGCCGATCACCGTGCCCAGTATCTTGAGCAGCTTGTTCAAACCGCCGCCCTGCTTGCTGTAATACTCGGCAGTGGTCTCCACGTCCAGCTTGAGGCGTGGATCGCTGCCGACGGCTGCCTTGAAGGCCTCAAAGCCTTGCTTGCCCTCGGTGCGCACGTTGATTGATTGCCAGGCGCTGCGGTTGTAGGTGGTTGCCAACGTCTGCGCATCGGTCCACAACTCCGAATCATGCGCATCGCCGGATTCAAAGATGCCCACCACCGTCCATGCTTGATTGCCCAACATCAGCTCCTTGCCGACCTCCAGACCCTGGAACTGCTTCTGCGCGCCACGGCCGGCGACTATCTCGCGTAGACCTGCACCGAACTTGCGGCCTTCGACCAGGCGCACCTTGTCATGTACGGCCCAGGCCTGCTCGCCGACACCACGGAACTGCGCGTTGACATCGGTGCCGTCGCCGCGCGAGGTGAGGTTGACCACCTGCGAGACTTCGGCAGACACCAATGGCCGTCCATCCTCGCCACGCTTCACACCCGGCAGGGTTTCCAGCAAGGGCACCTGATCGCGGGTGATCACCGAGTTGGTCTCTGCCTGCGAGCCACCACGCAAGACAATTGCGGTGCTGTCGTCACCGGTGCTTTCCAAGGTGGCCTGGAAGCCCTGACCCATCGCCAGCATCGCCACCAGCACGCCGACCACGCCGGCAATACCAATCACGATCACCGATGAGGAACCCCAGCGCTGCGGCAGGCTGGCAAGACCAATCCGGGTTGCGGCCAATGCCAAGCGTCCGGTGCGGGTGAGCACCAGCCACAATGCGATCGCCACGGCGAGAACAGCCACACCTATCCACGGCAGCGCGATCCACATACCAAGACCTACTATCAAAAGCAAGACTACCAGCGCATTCGAAAGAAAATTCTTCATGTCGTTGTCCTCAGCGCCCGGCCAATGCGTCGACGATCTTCAGGCGCTTGGC
Source organism: Stenotrophomonas sp. STEN018 (assembly GCF_056760235.1). NCBI lineage: Bacteria > Pseudomonadati > Pseudomonadota > Gammaproteobacteria > Lysobacterales > Lysobacteraceae > Stenotrophomonas > Stenotrophomonas sp. STEN018. The sequence goes on along the minus strand of NZ_JBRREK010000061.1, from coordinate 17,492 downwards.
CCGCAGTGCCGGCAGCACGCCCACTACCAGCCCGATCACCACGATCAGGACAGCTCCTACGATCCAGGTCTGTACCGGCACATGCGGCGGCAGCATGCCCATGGTCTGCGGTGCCAGTACTGGCAGCACCACTGCAGCCAACCCAAGCCCGATGGCGCCACCCAGGCCGACCAGTACGATCGACTCCACCATCACCAGCATCAGCATGGTGCCGTCCTTGAAGCCCAGCGTTTTCAGCGTGGCAAGTTCCGGCACGCGCTCACGCACGGCCTGCGCCATGGTGTTGCCGGTAAGCAGCAGCAGGGTGAAGAACACTGCTCCCATGATCGAAGTGACGATCATGCCGATGTCGGCGAACTGCTTGATGAAGGCCTGCTGGAAAGCCGACTCGGTCTGGCTCTTGGTTTCGTGATCGGAGTTGGCCGAGATCGCGTCGATGGCCTGGGCTACGCGCGAGGCATGGTCGGGGTTGTCGAGGCGCACGGTGTACCAGCTGACCTGGTTCTTGATGTAGTCGTTGGATTCGTCGAAATACTTCCAGTTCATCATCAACTGGCGCTCTTCGTTGGCAGCGGTGGCGGTGTTCTTGGACTTGAACGTGCCGACCAGCTGCAATGGCCAATCGTTGCTGCCACCGCGCGGGAAGATGGTTGCCTGCAACGGAATGGTGTCACCTATCTTCCAACCGAACTGCTTGGCCAGCGATTCACCGACGATGGCACCGGTACGCGTGTTGCGGAAGGCGTCCACCTGTTCTTTGGAAATTTCGAACTCGGTCATCAGGTCGAAGTAGTTAGGCGCGACCGAGAAATTTGGGAAGAAGTTTTTCTGGTCCTGATAGATGCCGCCAAACCACATGGCGTAGGTGACATCGTCGACGCCTTCAATCTGGCGGATCTGCGATTCCAGACGGATCGGTAGTGATTGGGTGATGGATAGACGCGATGCCACAACCAGACGGTTGGCGCCTGCCACGGTACTACCACCACTAGCGAAGGCAACGCGCACCGAATCGAGCATGCCGAACAACAGGAAGGCCGTGATGATGGAGAGCAGGGTGAACAAAGTACGTGTGCGGCTGCGGAACAGCTGCGCCCAGATCAATGAGAAGTACTTCATGGCCGTGCTCCTCAGTGCACCGGGGCGTCGACCAGCTCGCCCTTGTCCAGATGCACGGTGTGGGTGGCGTACTCGGCAGCCTTGGGATCATGGGTAACCATGATGATGGTCTTGCCGTGTTCGCGATTTAGCAGCTGCAACAGGCCGAGGACTTCCTCAGCACTTTGGCGGTCGAGGTCGCCGGTGGGTTCGTCGCAGATCAGGAAGGTGGGGTCGGAGACGATGGCGCGGGCGATGGCAACGCGCTGTTGTTGGCCGCCGGACAGTTCATTGGGGCGATGGTCGCGGCGATCGGCGAGGCCGACCAGGGTCAGTGCGATCTGCGCGCGACGCTTGCGGTCGGCGGCGTTGAGGTTGGTCAGCAGCAGCGGCAGTTCGACGTTCTTCTGCGCGCTGAGCATGGGCATCAGGTTGTAGAACTGGAATACGAAGCCGACGTGGTGGCTGCGCCAGGTGGAGAGTTGGCCGGCGCTGAGCTGGTCGATGCGCTGGTCCTCGATGTTTATCTCGCCGCCGCTGGGGATATCCAGGCCACCGATCAGGTTGAGCAGGGTAGTTTTGCCAGAGCCTGATGGACCCATGAGGGCGACGAAGTCGCCGCTATCGATATCGAGGTTGATGCCGTGCAGTACCTGCACTTTTTCCGGGCCACGCTGGTAGGTCTTGGTGATGTTGCGCAGGGAGACGAGGGTGCTCATGGATGATCCTCAGCAGTGACGCGGTGGTGTGTGGTGTTGGAATTTCGATGTCGGACGTTGGAATGCTTTGCTTCTGGTTCCCTCCCTTTGCCGAAGGCAAGGGGAGGGCTAGGGAGGGGTGCTTCAGCTTCGGCTTCAGCTTTGGCTGTAGTTCTTGCTCTTGCTCCTGCTGGAGCTCTGGCTCTGGCTCTGGCTACGGCTTTCCCCTCTCCCGCCAGCGGGAGAGGGGTAGGGGTGAGGGCAGCTTTTGCTTTGCTTTAGGCCTCTGCAGTAGCTCTGCTTTACGTGGCTTTCCAGGCCAAAGCCAAAGCACCCCTCCCCAACCCTCCCCTGCGCTTTGCGCAAGGGAGGGGGTAGAAGCAACAGCAACAGCAACAGCAACAGCGCTACTTCAGCGCATCAGGTGATTCGCGCCAGCGCAGCAAAGATCACAAGCCCGCGCTTACTTCTTCGCGTCTTCCAACATCACCTTGTCGCCATCCTTCAATTCAGCTGCAGGGCTGAGCACCACTGTCTGTCCTGCACTCAATCCCGACAGCACCTGCTTGTCCTTGGCCAAGACCTGACCTATTTCCAGCGCCTGTTGTTTCACCTTGTCGTCGGCCTGCACTACGAAGGCGACCGGCTTACCGTCGCGCTCGACAATCGCGGCAACCGGTACGCGCACACCCTTGGGTGCTTCAGTGCCAGCAGCAGCGGCTTTTTCCAGGAAGCTCACGCGTACGCCCATCTCCGGCACGATGCGCGGATCCTTGGCTTCCAGTGCCACGCGAACCTTCACCGTGGCCTTGCCGCGGTCAGCGGTGGGAATGATCGCGATCACGTGGCCTGGAATCTTCCAGTCCGGATAGGCATTCAGCACGATTTCCACCGGCATCTTCGGCTGTACGCGGCCGATGAAGGCTTCGCCTACCTCCACTTCCACTTCCAGTGATTCCATATCGACGATGGTGCCGATGCCGGTACGGGTGAAGCCGCCACCGGCTGACAGCGGCGAGACGATTTCGCCCGGCTGTGCGGCCTTGGCCGTGACCACGCCGGAGAACGGTGCGCGTACCACGTTGTTATCCACGCCCAGGTCGGCGATGGCCAGCGCATCCAGTGCGACCTTGGCGTTGTGGCGTGAGGTGGCCAGCTGCGCGCGCAGGCTGTCGCGGGCGGCCACGGCCTGGTCGTACTGCGAACGCGAGACCAACTGCTGGCCTACCAGCGCCTGCAGGCGTCCCGCTTCGGCTTCGGCCTGGCGCAGCTGCGCCTGCAGGCCTTCGCTCTGGCTGCGGGCGGCGTCGAGCTGGGCGGCATTGAGGCTGCGTTGGGCATTGGCATCGATCGGGTCCAGCGTGGCCATTATCTGGCCTTCTTCGACACGCATGCCTTCCTCGATCATCACCTCGCGCACCTTGCCGGTGATCTTGGCCGATACCGTCGCCATGCGCCGGGCCACCACGTAACCGCTGGCGTCCAGCACCGAGCTGTTGCCGTCACCGGCCTGGTTCATCGCCACTACCGGCGCGGTCTGCACGGCCAATGGCTTTTTGCCGCCGAGCAGGGCACCAACGCCCAGTACCAGCAGCAGGGCCAGTATCAGCCCGATCACGATCCACAACCAGCGCCGCGACGGTGCAGGGCCACGCGGTGGCGGCGCGGAGCGGTCGATGCGGAGTTCCTTCAGCAGTTCAGCAGATGCATTCATGGGTAGCAGGACGGCGTGGGTGGGGGAATGTGACCGCAACTTACCGCAATCCACCGCGGACGGCAGCGATGGGCCGGGACGGACGAATCATAGGTGCCACCGCCCGGGGGCGCAGGTGACGGCTGTCATGTGCTTTACCTGATCGCGCTCACTGGGGACGTCGGCATCGGCAACCTAAGGTGGCGCCATTCCCAGAAGAAGGTGACGGCAATGACAACACCACACGGTGAGGTACTGGCAAGCCTGCAAGGCGTGCACAAACACTATGGTGGACTGCGGGCACTGGATGGCGTCGATCTGGAACTGCGGGCCGGGCAGGTGCTGGCGCTGCTTGGCCCCAATGGCGCGGGCAAAACCACCGCCATCAGCCTGCTGCTCGGCCTGCTGCGCGCCGATGCCGGCCGGGTGCGGCTGTTCGGACAGGACCCGCAACAGTTGGCCGCGCGACGTGGCATCGGAGTAATGCTGCAGAGCGCCGCGCTGCCAGAAACCTTGAATGTGGCCGAACTTGTCCAGCTGTCGGCCAGCTATTACCCGGTCCCTCGAAGTCTCGATGAAACCGCTGCATTGGCCGGCATAGAGGACCTGCTGAAGCGTCGCTACGGCAAGTTGTCTGGCGGTCAGCAGCGGCGGGTACAGTTCGCCCTGGCGGTGTGTGGGCGGCCACGCCTGCTGTTCCTGGACGAACCCACTGTTGGCCTGGACCTGCCGGCGCGGCAGCAGTTGTGGGCGACGGTGCGGGCATTGGTCGCTGAAGGGACTGCAGTGGTGCTGACTACCCACTATCTGGAGGAGGCCGAGCGTCTGGCTGATCGTGTCTGTGTGCTGCTGCGTGGCCGCATCGTCAGCGATAGCAGCGTCGATGCGCTGCGCGCGCGGGTCGTCCGTCGCAGCATCCGTTGCGTCAGCACGCTGGATGCGACGGTGGTGGCTGCGTGGCCGGGGGTAGTGCAGATCAGCCGGGACGGTGATTACCTGCAGCTGCGCAGCGACCGGGTAGAAAGCGTGGTGCGGCAACTGCTGCAGGCAGACCCTGCGCTGTCCGGGCTGGAGGTGCAGCCGGCTGGCCTGGGCGAAGCCTTCACCGATCTGACCGCTGCCGATGCTGCGCAGACACAACGCGAGGCTGCCTGATGAACATCCAATACGAATACCTGCTGCCTGCGATGTCGTCCCGCCAAGTGCTCGGCGCCTACCTGCAGGAGATCCGCGCCGAGTGCCTGCGCTACCTGCGCTATCCCGGCTTCGTGTTGCCGACCTTGCTGTTCCCTGCCGTCTTCTATTTGTTGTTCGCGGTGCTGCTTGGCCACACGCAAGCCGCCGATGTCGCCCGTTTCCTGCTCGGCAGCTATGTCACCTTCGGGGTAATGGCGCCGGGTCTGTTCGGCTTTGGCATCGCGCTGGCACTGGAGCGCGACAACGGCCTGCTCACCCTCAAGCGCGCCATGCCAATGCCGCCACTGGCCTATCTGCTCGGCAAGATGGTGATGGCGATGCTGACGGCGCTGGTCATCGTGGTGATCCTGCAACTGTTGGCTACCACCGTGGCCGGTGTGCAGCTCACTGCCTCGCAGATGCTGCGACTGACCGCGGTGGCAAGCTTCGGCACCTTGCCGTTCTGCGCGCTGGGTTTGCTGCTGGGCACCTTGGCGAAAGGCAATGGCGCCGCTGCAGTGATCAACCTGGTCTACCTGCCGATGGCGGTGCTGTCGGGGCTGTGGTTCCCGCTGAAGGTGCTGCCGCCGTTGCTGCGCGACCTGGCGGTGATCTGGCCCAGTCATCATCTGAACATGCTGGCGCAAGGCGCGTTGGACTTCGAGGTGGGCAGTGCCTGGAAACATCTGCTGTGGCTGCTCACATTCACCGTGGTGGTCACGGCCGCGGCTGGCTGGCGCCTGCGCCGGCATGGCTGATGGCATCATTGCCACATTGCACAGGATGAACGCCGATGGGATTGCAGCGCCCGGAATGGTTGAAGCCGGCACCGGATTCGGTGGTGGCCGACAACATCAAACTCGGCAAATGGCCGTGGGTGGATGCCGTGCATCTGCTGTGGACGGTATGGGTGTTCATCACGCCGATGTTCGGTGCGGGTTACACCCTGCGCTGGGCGCTGACTACATTGTGGTCGTTCCCGCTGTTCATCCTGTTCTACATGTTGACGCTGACAAGCGCGCGCCGGCATGCGCCGATCTTCGCGTTGGCGATGATCGTGTTGTCGATGGCCTTGCTACCGATCTATCCCTCTGGCATGAACTACTTCGTGTTCGGCTGCGTGATGCTGCGGACCAACCGTTGCATCAGTACGCGCCAATACATGTTCGAACTGGCGCTGTTGAACCTGGCGTTCCTGTCGCTGGCCTGGTGGATTGGCTACCCGTGGCAGGTGATTGCATGGATTCCGGCGCTGGCGGTGATCATCGGGCTGATCGTCAATGTCGAGCGTTCGAGCAGCGAAAAGGACGCCGCGCTTCGGCTTTCGCACGAAGAAGTGCGGCGTTTGGCAGCGACAGCAGAGCGCGAGCGCATCGGTCGCGATCTGCATGATCTGCTCGGGCATACGCTGTCATTGATCACGTTGAAGATGGAATTGTCGCGCAAGCTGTTCGAGCGTGACCCGCAGCGTTCGCAACGCGAGTTGGCCGAGGCCGAGCAGATCGCGCGTGATGCACTGGCGCAGGTGCGCAGCGCGGTTACCGGCTTTCGTGCAGCCGATCTCGCCGCTGAGTTGGCTTCCGCCCATCTATTGCTGGAGTCCTCACGCGTGCACCTGCGCTATTCGCCGCCGCCGGCAATGCCTGCGTGGATCGAAGCTGGCTTGTCGATGGTGTTGCGCGAAGCCGCCACCAATATCGCCCGCCATGCACAGGCCAATGAAGCCCTGATCACCATCAGCGTAACGCCGGATGAGGTGTTGATGGAGGTGGTGGACGATGGTCGCGGTGGCGTATCGGCCAATGGCAATGGATTGGCCGGCATGCGTGAGCGGGTGTTGGCATTGGGCGGTGAACTGCAGATCGAGTCACCGAAGGGGCAGGGCACGCGGTTGAAGATTCGCATTCCGGTGCAGGCACAACGCATGCAATCGACCTCAGTGATGAATTCGGCGCAAGTAGACGCAGGAAGCTCGCCGGCACAGGAGGCACGCGCATGATCCGTATCCTGCTGGCCGAAGACCAGGCCATGGTGCGTGGTGCGCTGTCGGCACTGCTCAATCTGGAATCGGATATCGAAGTAGTCGGTACAGCCGCTGACGGCGAGATCGCCTGGCGCGAACTGCAACGGCTGAAGCCGGACGTGCTGGTCACCGATATCGAAATGCCACTGCTGACCGGGCTGGAGCTGGCCCAGCGCGTGCAGCGCCAGCAGTTGCCGATCAAAGTGGTAATTGTCACCACCTTTGCCCGCAGTGGTTTCCTACGGCGCGCATTGGAGGCTGGTGTGCAGGGCTATCTGCTCAAAGATGCCCCTGCCGAAAAGCTGGCCGATGCGTTGCGGCAGGTGCATCGTGGTGGTCGCGCGATTGATCCACAACTGGCGGTGGAAGCTTGGTCCGAGGCTGACCCGCTCAATGACCGCGAGCGGCAGGTATTGCGTTTGGCTGGTGATGGGCGCTCGGCCAACGAGATTGCCGAGCAGTTGGGGCTGTCGCATGGCACCGTGCGCAACTATCTGTCCGAGTGCATTGGCAAGCTGGGGGTGGCCAATCGCATCGAGGCGTATCGCGTGGCGCGGCAGAAGGGGTGGTTGTAGCTCCCTCCCTTGCGTCGAAGGCAGAGGGGAGGGGTAGAGCTTTTCAGCTCTTCGCAGATTGCCAGCTTCGCGGCTCACGCCGCTCCTACAAGACAAGCGTGCATCGCTGGTGAAGCTTCTGCCGAGCATGGCTCGGCACTACCGGTGCTCCTGCGTTGCTACTTCCCGCGCGCCATCGCCTGGAACACGCCGTCACGGCGCACCCAGGCATGGAACAAGGCCGCGCCAACATGCATCAGCACCGTGGTGAACAGCAGGTAGGCCAGCAGGCTGTGGGCGTTGCGCAGCAGCGCGTACAGCGATGGCGTATGTGGCGCGATGGCCGGCAGCTGCACGCCGCCCCACAGCACGATGGGATAGCCGCCTGCCGACAGCATGGCCCAGCCGATCAGCGGCATCGCCAGCATCAATGCATACAGCAGCCAATGCGAGGCGGTGGCGGCCCATGCCTGCCATGCCGGCAGATCAGCGGGCAGCGGCGGTGGCCGGTGACGCAGACGGTTGTACAGGCGCAACAAGATCAGTACGAAGATCAGGATGCCGAGCGGACGGTGCAGGTTGATCAGGCCCGGCCGCAGATGCACCGAGGCAACCATGGTCACGCCGATGAACAGCATCGCCAGGATCAGCAGCGCCATGCTCCAGTGCAGCACGCGCGCCAGCAGGTTGAAGTGTGCGTTGCTGCTCATGGCTGCACCTGTGCGTTGTCGCGTGCAGCTTCGCCGGTTGCACGCTCGCGCTCGCGGCGATTGAAGGATTGTGAGTACACAGCCGAGCGAGCGGCGAGGATGGGGTCATCGCTGCCTTCGATGCCCTCGGGCAGGATCAACGGGTCGAAGTTGAGGTCATTGCAGCTGCCTTGTTCCTGCGCCTGCATCTGATCGATGTTGAGTACACCGGCAACCACCTGTTCGCGTTCGGCCGGCCAGGGCACGGATGGATCGTTGATCGCGTCCTGTGAGCTGGCCAGTGTCACCACCATGTTCCAACGCACAGGGCCCTGTGTGAGCCGCTGCTGTAGATCCTGGCTGAGGAAATCCACACCGGCATGTTCGCGAGTGGCGGCATCCAGTTCGCGCGGCGTGGCCTGTGGCTGCCAGCGCCAACGCACCGCACGGCGTTGCCCCTGCGCATTGGTGAACCAGAAGCTGTTGACGCTGTTGAACTCGGTGCTGGCCCAGCTGTCGGTCCACGGCGCGGTCTTGGCCCATTGGGTGAAGGCACGGGCGCTGGGATATTTGTCCTGGATCGCCGCCAGTTTGGCCGGGTCCGGCTTGCCGGTGGCCGGGTCGGGAATCTGCGCGCGGGTCTGCTCGTAGAAGGCTTCCGGTGTGGCCACGGCGAGGAACGGGAAGCTGTTCATTGCCATGCGCCATTGCTGGCCGTCATCACTGCTCAGCTGCAGGGCGATGCTGCGCACGCGGGCGTTGTTGTCGGCGCCATGTGGATTGCCACCGCCTATCGACAGGCGGCCGAGTACCGGTACGCGGGTTTGTTCGAATATGCGGGCGTGTGACAGCTGTGGTGCTTGTGCGCTGGGTTCGAACCAACCACTTACGCATACGCCCTTGCTGTGGGCGCGACGAAAGCCGGGGTGGTTTGCGCCGGTGGCTTCGATGGCGTCGGTGAAGTTCTGGGCGGTGAGCCGATCACGGCCTATCCAACCGGCGAGCCAGGCAAAGCCGAGTGCGACTGCGCCCAGTATCAAGGCGATCAACGCGATCCAAGGCAGGGGAGAGTGCGGCTGGCTGCCGCGCGCTTGCCCGCCATGGCGGGTGAATTTGAATAGGGGCATTGCGATACCAGTCTTGACCGACGGGAGCGTGGTGCCGCTATACGGTGGCAGAAGTGGTTGCGAAGGGCCAGCTTTGCGCTTTGCTCCCTGCTTTGTGCTTTGCTCTCGCCCTTGCACGCAGTGCAAGGGCTTTCAGCTCCCTCCCTTGCACGCAGTGCAGGGGCTTTCAGCCCCCTCCCTTGCACGCAGTGCAGGGGAGGGTTGGGGAGGGGTGAGCTCTTGCTGTGTTGCTGGTGGCTCTGCTTTTGCCTTGTTTCGCGCAAATCGCAGAGCGCAAGAAAAGCCAAAGCCAAAGCCAAAGCTCCCCCTCATCCCAACCCTTCTCCCGCAGGCGGGAGAAGGGCTAAAGCAACAACCAAAGCCAGAGCAACAGCCAAAGCCAAAGCAACAGCCAAAGCCAAAGCAACAGCCAAAGCAACAGCCAAAGCAACAGCCAAAGCAACAGCCAAAGCCAAAGCCAAAGCCAAAGCCAAATCAACGGCAACGGCCAGAGCACCCCGCCTCAACCCTCCCCTGCGCTGCGCGCAAGGGAGGGGGCGGGGTCACGCGCGGGCCAGCTTGCGCAGGCGCTTGCGTTCCTTGCTGCGCGCACGCCAGTTGCGCCAATGCTGCTGCAGGCAGGAGAAAATCACGTACAGGGCAGGTGTGCTGAGCAGGGTCAGGCTCTGCGAGATCAGCAGGCCGCCGATCATGGCGATGCCCAACGGTCGCCGCAGTTCCGAGCCTTCGCCCAGACCAATCGCCAGCGGCAGCGCGGCGAGGATCGCGACCATCGTGGTCATCATGATCGGGCGGAAACGCACGATGCTGGCTTCGCGTACCGCTTCGGCCGGTGACTTGCCATGCACGCGCTGTGCGACCAGGGCGAAGTCGATCATCATGATCGCGTTCTTCTTGACGATGCCGATCAACAACACCAAGGCAATCATCGAGATGATCGATAGATCGGTGTTGGTGATCCACAAGGCCAGCAGTGCGCCCATGCCCGCGGCCGGCAACGTGGACAGAATCGTCACCGGATGCACCAGGTTCTCGTAGAGCATGCCGAGCACGATGTAGACCGTGGCGATGGCGGCGATGATCAGCATCAGCATCGCGACCGGGTCCATTGCCTGACGGAAGCCGCCGGGCGCGGCCTGACGGATATCACCGGGCATGCGCAGACCATCGATTACCGATTTGACGATGGCATCGCCTTCGCCGCTGCTTACACCAGGAGCAAGGTTGTAGCTCAGGTCCATCACCGTGTACTGGTTCTGGTGGGTTACCTGTGATGGCGCCAAACCGGGCTCCTGATGGGCCAGTGCAGTCAGCGGGATCATCTGCCCGCTCTTGGAAGGCACGTACAGGTCTTCGATCGCCGCCGGGCTGCCGGTCTGGCTGGGCAGTGCGTTGACCACCACACCGTATTGGTTGAGGTCGGCGTAGATGGTGGAGATCTGACGTTGGCCGAAGGCGCCGTACAACGCACCGTCGATGGCACCAATGGTCACGCCAAGCCGCGAGGCCTTCTCGCGGTCGATGACGATCTTCTGCATCAGCCCGCCCTTGTCCACGTCCGAGCCGACATCACGCAACTGCGGATGTTGCTTCAACGCGGCCACCAGCTTGGGCAGCCATTCGGCCAGCTGCTCAGCATCGTTGCCCTGCAATGTCACTCGGTTCTGCGCGCCCTGTGAGCCGCCCCCGCCGCCATCGGAGGGAAGGTCCTGGATCGCGCGCAGGCGTACGTCCAGATCCGGGAACTGCGCGGCTTTGGCGCTGAGCCGGCTGACCACCACATTGGTGGGCTCCTTGCGTCCCTCTTTCACCGTGCGTAGTTCGATGTTGAACTGCGCGCTGCTGCCCTGGCGGCTGGAGCCCAGCCGTGAGCCGACCATCTTCACCGCTGGGTCGGCCAGGAAGGTATCGCTGAGCCGGCGTTGCCGCTCGCTCATTTCCTGGAATGAGACGGTGGCGCTGGAACTGGCGCGGCCCCAGATCAGGCCGGTGTCCTGCTCGGGGAACTGGCCCTTGCTGACTGCGCCGGCCAGATAGAACGTCGCCGCGATCAGCAGCAACGGTGTCAGCGACAGCAGCAAGGCATGCCGCAGCGAGAAATCCAGCGCGACGGTATAGACCTTGATCATGCCCTCATGCACGCGGTCCAGCATGCGATTGGTGCGGGTATCGCGTGCGCCTTCGGCGTGGGGGTGCAGGAAGCGCGCACACAATGCCGGGGTCAGGGTCAGCGAGACCACCGCCGAGACCAGAATCGCCGCAACCAGAGTGAGGGTGAACTCACGGAAGAACGCACCGATCATGCCCTGGGCGAAAACGATAGGCAGAAACACCGCGATCAAGGACGCGGTGATCGAGACAATGGTGAAACCAATCTCGCGTGCGCCGGCCATCGCCGCTTCCCGCCGCGGCATGCCCTCATCGAGATGGCGCATGACGTTCTCGATCACCACGATGGCATCGTCGACGACAAAGCCAATAGCGATTACCAGCGCCAGCAAGGTGAGGTTGTTGAGGGTGAAACCCAGCGTATACATCACCAGCACGGCACCGGCCAAGGACAAGGGCACGGTCACCGCGGCTATCAGCGTTGGTGCCAGCCGGCGCAGGAACAGCGCCATGGTCAGGATCACCATCAGCAGGCTGATCATCAAGGTGATCTGTACTTCAGCCAGCGAGGCGCGGATGGTCGGCGTGCGGTCGAAGTAGGGGGTCAGCGTGGTGCCGGCATCCAGATAGCCGGTGAGCGATGGAATGGACGCTTTTACCCGGTCGACGGTAGCGACCAGGTTGTCGCCGCTGCGCAGGTATACATACATCAGCACGCCGCGCTTGCCGTTGAACCAGGCCGCTTGATACGCGTCCTGCTGACCGTCGTAGACCGTGGCCACGTCCTTCAGCCGCACCACTGCGCCGTCGTGGGTGGAGATGGCGACGTTGGCGAAATCCGCGGCCTTGCGGACCTGGTCGTTGAGGATGATCGCGGTCTGGCTGGTGCCATCGCTGAGGAAACCCAGCGGCGAGGCGACGTTGGCTGCGCGCATCGCATTGCGCAGGTCGTCCGGGCTCAAACCAAGTGCCGTCATCGCACGTAGGTTGAGGTCCACCCGCACCGCTGGCGTAGAGGCACCGGCGATATCCACCTGCGATACGCCGGGCAGCTGGCGCAGGCGCTGGGCCAACAGCGAATCGGCGGTGTTGTACAGCTCGGCCACCGACTGCGTTTCCGAGGTCAGCGCCAAGGCGATCACCGGATCGTCGTTGGGGTTGGCCTTCTGGTAGGTGGGCGTATTGATGCCGGCCGGCAAGTCGGCCATGGCCGCGTTGATCGCGGCCTGCACATCCTGCGCGGCGGAATCGATGTTGCGGCTGGTGTTGAACATCAAGAACACCATGCTGCGGCCGTCGCTGCTGCTGGAACGCATGGTATCGATGCCCGGCACCTGTCCCAGATGCCGTTCCAGCGGTGCGGTTACCGTGGCCGCCATGGTGTTGGCGTCGGCGCCGGTATTGGAGGCCTGTACGAAGATCACCGGGATAGCCAGATTGGGCAGCGCAGCAACGCCCAGGCGCAGATAGCAGACCAGACCGGCGAAGAACAGGCCGATCGCCAACAAGGTGATGCCGATCGGGCGCGAGATGAAAGGCGCGGAGATGTTCATCCGCGCTTACCGTGCCGTCTGCAGGCGTGCAGCGGCGCGTTGCTCACGGCGCTTGGCCGCCCACTCGGACAGACGCTCGAAGTACAGATAGATCACCGGCGTGGTGTACAGCGTGACCAGCTGCGACAGCAGCAGGCCGCCGACGATGGCCACACCCAGCGGACGCCGTAGCTCCGAGCCAATGCCGGTGCCCAAGGCCAACGGCAAGGCGCCAAGCATGGCCGCTGCAGTGGTCATCATGATCGGGCGGAAACGCAGCAGGCAGGCGCGGCGGATCGCGTCGTAGGCATTGGCGCCGGAACGCTGCGCGTCCAGTGCGAAGTCGATCATCATGATCGCGTTCTTCTTGACGATACCGATCAGCAGCACGATGCCGACGATGCCGTCCACCGACAGACTCATGCCGCACAGGTACAAGGCCAGCAGTGCACCGACGCCGGCCGGTGGCAGGGTCGAGATGATGGTCAGCGGATGGATCCAGCTTTCGTACAGCACGCCGAGCACGATGTAGATCACCGCGATGGCGGCCAGCAACAACAGGATCACGTCGGTCTGGCTGCTGGAGAACTCGGCGGCGGTGCCGACGAACTGCGCCTGCATCTGCTGCGGAAGTTCCAACTCGGCCACGGCTTTGTTGATTGCATCCACGCCTTCGGACAGCGAGTAACCCGGTGCCAGATTGAACGAGATCGTCGCCGACGGCAGCTGCTGTTGGTGGCTGACGATCAGCGGTGCGCTGCCTGGTGTGGCAGTGGCAATCGCCGATAGCGGGATGCTGCCGCCTGCGCCAAGCGCGATGCCGGTATTGGCACTGCCGATGCCAGTCGCGGTGGATGAATTACTCGATGTCACCTGGCCGAGCGTGGTGGCGTTGCTGCCGCTGAGCGTGCCGCTGCCATTGCTGCCGATCGCCAGCTGGTTCATCAGCGCGTCGCTGGTGCGGAACTCCGGCGCCACTTCCAGCACCACGCGGTACTGGTTGAGCTGGGTGAAGATGGTCGAGATCTGGCGCTGTCCGTAGGCGTCGTACAGTGTGTCGTCGATGGTCTGCATCGGCACGCCGTAACGGCTGGCCTTGTCGCGGTCCACTTCCACATGCAGCGCGCGGCCGTGGTTGGCCAGGTTGTCGTCAACGTCGGCCAGCTCCGGCAGGCGCCGCAATGCGTCGGTCACGCGCTCGGTATGCTTGGCCAGCTCGGTGCTGTCCATGTCCGACAGCGAGAACTGGTAGGCGGTGGCGGCCACGCGCGTATCCAGGGTCACGTCCTGCACCGGCTTCAGGTATAGCGCGATGCCCGGGATGTGCGCAGCGGCGGCCTGCAGGCGCGGCAGGATCACATCCAGCCCATCACGATCACCACGGTCCTTGAGCACGATGCTCAGCTGACCCTGGTTGAGGGTGGGATTCATGCTGCCAGCGCCGATGTAAGCAGCTACACCGGTAACGGCTTCATCGCTCTGCAGCGCGGCGGCGACCGCCTGGGTACGCTGCTGCATCTGATCGAAAGCGACGTTCTGGTCGGCGATGACCACGCCGGTGATCATGCCGGTGTCCTGGTCGGGCAGCAGGCCCTTGGGGATCACCATGTACAGCACCACGGTCAGCGCGACCGAGGCCAAGGCGATGCTCAGGGTGATGCGCTGGTGATGAAGTACCCAGTCCAGGGTGCGCTCGTAGACACCGACCAGACGCGACCAGGCGGTGACCTTGCCATGTGCGGCGGCACGCTCGTGCGCGTCGTCGCCTTCCGGCAACGCGTCGGGCTTGAGCAGGTAGGCGCACATCATCGGCGTCAGCGTCAGCGAGATCACCATCGAGATCGCGACGGCAATCGACAACACCCAGGCGAATTCGTGGAACAGGCGGCCGGTAACGCCGGGCATCAGGATCAACGGCAGGAATACCGCGATCAGGGACACCGTCAACGACAGCACCGTGAAGCCGATTTCCTTGGAGCCGATCTCCGCCGCTTCCTGGCCGTCCTTGCCCTTCTCGATATAGCGCACGATGTTTTCGATCATCACGATCGCATCGTCGACCACGAAGCCGGTGGCCACGGTCAGCGCCATCAGTGACAGGTTGTCCAGCGACATGCCGGCGAAGGCCATCACCCCGAACGTGCCCAGCAGGGATAGCGGCACCGCCACCGACGGGATCACCGTCGCCCACAGGCGGCGCAGGAACACGAAGATCACTGCCACCACCAGGCAGATGGTGAGGATCAGGGTGAACTGCACATCATGCACCGAGGCGCGGATGGTGACGGTACGGTCGGAGAACACATCGAGCTTGACGTCGGCCGGCAACATGGCCTGCAGGTCGGGCAGGATCTTGCGGATGTTCTCCACCGTCTTGACGATGTTGGCACCCGGCTGGCGACGCACTTCCAGCAGCACCGCCGGCTTGCCATCGGCCCAGGCGGCGAGCTGGTCGTTCTCCACCCCGTCCACCACCTTGGCCACGTCACGCAGACGTACCGGCGCACCGTTCTGGTAACGGATGATGATGTCGTTGTAGTCGGCCGCGTCGCTGAGCTGGTCGTTGGTGGACAGCGTATAGCTCTGGGTCTTGCCGTTGAGCGAACCCTTGGGTGCATTGACGTTGGCCTGGGTCAGCGCGCTGCGCAGGTCTTCCAGGGTCATGCCCATGTTGGCCAGCTGCGCCGGGTTGACCTGGATGCGCACCGCCGGCCGCACATTGCCGGCAATGGAGACCAGGCCGACACCATCGGTCTGCGACAGGCGCTGGGCCAGGATCGAGTCGGCCAGATCATTGACCTCACGCAGCGGGCGCGTGTCCGAGGCCAGCTTCAGGGTCAGGATCGGCGCATCGGCCGGATTCACCCGGTTGTACACCGGTTGGTAGGGCAGCGAGCTGGGCAGGGTGGCCTGGCGGATGGCCGCCTGCACGTCCTGCGCGGCGGTATCCAAGTCGCGTTCCATCGAGAACTGCAGCACGATGCTGGACAGGCCCGCCGACGAGTCGGAGGTCATCATGTCCAGCCCGGAAATCTGCCCCAGCTGCCGCTCCAGCGGCGTGGTCACCAGCGAGGCCATGGTCTGCGCGCTGGCCCCCGGGTACTGGGTGGTCACCACCAGGCTGGGCGCTTCGATCTCGGGCAGGGCCGCAACCGGCAGGCGCTGGTAACCGAGGATGCCCAGCAGCATCAGCCCGATCATCAACAGGGAGGTGGCGATCGGGCGCCGGATGAAAATAGTCGAAAAGCCCACGGTCGGTTCCTGGTGCGGGGGAGGGGAGGCGGGTGCCGGCCTGCGCGTCAGCGCGGCGGGCCACCCCGTCCACCACGGCTGCCACTGCCCTTCTGGCTGGCGGCCTTGAGTTGCGCTTCCGTCGGCGCCGGCGGTGCCTGGCCCGGTGCCAGTGCGTTGACCTTGCTGCCTTCCTTCAAACGAAACTGGCCTTCGGTCACCACCTTGTCACCGGCCTGCAGGCCGGTGGTGATCACCACGTGGCTGTCATCGACCTGGCCGCCCTGCACCACATCGCGCAGGGTGACGGTGTTGTCGGGTTTGATCAGATAGACGAAATCGCTGTTGCTGCTGCGCTGCACCGCTTCAGCCGGCACCACGATCGCGCCCGGCAGCACGTTGAGCTTCATCTGCACATTGACGAACTGGCCCGGCCACAGCGCATCGTTGGCGTTGGGGAACTGTGCGCGCAGGCGGAAAGTACCGCTGCTGCTGCTGATCTGGTTATCCACCACCTGCAGCACGCCGTCAGCATTGACCACGTTGCCGCCTTCGCGGTCCATGGTCGAGGTCTGCAGCGGGCCTGCGGCCTGTGCGCTGCGCACCGCGTCGAGCTGCTGCTCGGGCAGGTTGAACAGCACGTAGGCTGGCTGCAGCTGGGTCACGGTGACGATCTGGCTGGCCGTGCTCACCACATTGCCCGGGTCGACTGCGCGGATGCCGGCGATGCCGTTGATCGGCGAGGTGATGCGGGTGTAGTCCAGCTGCACCTTGGCCTGCGCGGCCGAGGCCTGCGAGGCGGCCACGGCGGCCTGGTACTGGGTGACCTGGTTGCGCAGCGTGGTCAGGTCGGTCTGCGCCACGAACTGGCGGTACTCCGGCGAGTTGGAGCGCGCGTAGTTGGACTGTGCGGTAGCCAGCAGGGCCTCGTTCTGGCGCTTGCTGGCGACGGCCTGGTCGTACTGGGCCTGGAGGGTGCGCGGGTCGATCTGCGCCAACAGGTCGCCCTTCTTGACGGCCTGGCCTTCGCGGAAATTGACGCTGAGCAGCTGGCCGCCGACCTGCGGGCTGACGGTGACCGTATTGAACGCGGTCACCGTGCCTTGCGCGGTCAGGTAGACCGGCACGTCTTTCTTCTCCGCGCTGACGGCGGTGACCGGCACTGGATCCTTGTCGCTGTTGCCACCCCGGCCAGCTTGGCCGCTACCGTCTGCCGCCGCGCCGGCCTTCTGCTTGCCGCCCCCCATCACCCGATAGCCGATACCGGCCACCAGCAGCACTGCAATGACCAGCAGTACGATCTTCCAGAAACGCGACATGCGAAAACTCCTGAGCAACCGATAGGGGGAGAACGAACAAGGCGCAGAGGATACCGCTGCGCCTGTAGTCATGGAGGCATGACCGATGGGCCACGCATACAGACCCGTGCAGGTGATGAACGTTCCATCGCCGTATCGGTTGACCTGATGTTGTAGTGCCGAGCCATGCTCGGCTGGGCTTCCCCGTAATCCATCAGCACGTCCCATCAGGTTGTAGGAGCGGGGGGGGGGGCGCCGGCGGCG
>NZ_JBRREK010000060.1:0-23832 GCF_056760235.1 Stenotrophomonas sp. STEN018 | reverse complement strand
ACACCGGTATAGCGCCTCCCTCATTGCTGAACGGTTATTTCTGCCCCTTCCTTGGCTTGGGATTTCCGGTTAGAGCTCCCTTGCCGAGCATGGCTCGGCACTGCCGCTTCAGCCCCCTCCCTTTCGCGTAGCGAAGGGGAGGGTTGGGGAGGGGTTGGCCTTTCGCGGGGAAAGCCCCTGCCGAGCATGGCTCGGCACTACGGCACGTCAGGCGCGCTGCTCGCGGACAGTCATCAACATGGCGTCGCTGGATTCCTGGAATACGTGCAGGCCGAACTCCGGCAGCATCGCCAGCAGGTGGTCGAACATGTCCGATTGGATGGCTTCGTACTTGGCCCACGCTGTCGAGGAAGTGAAGCAGTAGATCTCCAGCGGCAGGCCCTGTGGGGTCGGCGCCATCTGCCGCACCAGCAGGGTCATTTCCTGATGGATGCCGGGATTGTGGCGCAGGTACAGCTCCACATAGGCGCGGAAGGTGCCCAGATTGGTCAGCCGACGAGAGTTGACCGGCTCCGGATGCGCCTGCGCGACCTGCGCATTCCACTGCTGCAGTTCCTGCTGCTTGCCCGCCAGATAGTCATCCAGCAGCGCGATCTGACCCAGACGCTCCAGCCCGGCCACATCGAGGAAGCGCACGCTGTGCTGGTCCAGGTAGATCGAACGCTTTATGCGTCGACCGCCCGCCTCCTGCATGCCACGCCAGTTCTTGAACGACTCGGTGACCAGCTTCTTGGTCGGAATGGTGGTGACAGTCTTGTCCCAGTTCTGCACGGTAACGGTGTGCAGGGCGATGTCGATCACGTCGCCATCGGCGTTCTGGCTGGGCATCTCGATCCAGTCGCCGATGCGCACGCGGCCATCGCCGCTGATCTGCACGCTGGCCACCAAGGAGAGGATGGTGTCCTGGAAGATCAGCATGAACACCGCCGTGGCTGCACCCAGACCGGTGACCAGATGCAGCAGTTCCACGCCGACCAGGATCGCCACGATCGACAAGCCGGCAAACACGAACACCACGATCTTGACGACCTGCAGGTAGCCCTTGATCGGCTTGTTGCGCGCATCGGCGCGGCGCTCGTAGAAATCGTTGAAGGCATCCAGTGCGTGCGACACCGCCATCGCGATGGTCAACACCGTCCACGCATGACATAGCGCTTTCAAACCGTTGACCAGGCCCGGCGGCAGCTCGGGCACGATGCTCAAGCCTGCGGCAAGCACCACCGACGGCACGATGTTGGACAGCCGCGCAATCACCCGCAGCGGCTGCCTGGCGTTGTGATTGGGGCCGGAGAAGCGTTCGATCATCGAACGCAGGCCGCGCAGCAGGACGCGCTTGGTGACAAAGTTGGCCAGCCATGCCACCAGCAGCAAACCCGCCAACACCACTGCCGGGTAGGCCATCGGGTACGGTGCCAGCATGTTCTCCAGCTGATCCAACCAACGAATTCCCATTACCGCCATCGCGCACTCTTCCTTTTACTTGTATTGCAGAAACAACCTGCCCGGCTGCACAAACTCAATCGAACAGGGACCACGCCGGCCGCGCACCTGCTCGCGCGCGGCCAGATAAAAACAGGCTCAACCCTCAGCGCGGCTGCGCTCGATGATCACGCCAACCGCACGCGCACCGCGTACCGCGCCGGGCTTGCTCAGCTTCAGTCGCAGCCATTGCACGTTGAATTCGTCCAGCACGATCTGCGCGCAGCGCTCGGCCAGCGTTTCCACCAGACCGAAATCGGAGGCGCGCACGAATTCCATCAGGCGCTTGCTGACCGCCTTGTAGTTCAGCGTGTCGACGATGTCGTCACTCGCAGCGGGCTTGCGGTTGTCGAAGCCCATTTCAAGATCGAACACCAGGGTCTGGCGGATGCGCCGTTCCCAGTCGTAGATGCCGATCAGGGCGTCGATTTCGAGCCCTTCGATGAATACCTTGTCCATTGCATCTGTCGTATTGGATGAATACGACATGGTAACGGCAGCAGACTGAGCCTGCCGTGGACGAGCACGGCAGGCCTGCTGGTCAGCCCTGCAAGGGCGGCAGCAAGGCCATGTCCCAACGCGGCGTCACCTTGATCTCGGCTGGGCCGTGCTGGCCGGCCTGCAGGCGCAGGGCGCCGGCGAAGGCGATCATCGCGCCGTTGTCGGTACACAGTTCCGGGCGCGGGAAGCAGACCCGGCCGCCGCGACGCTGGGCATTCTCCTGCAGCTTGGCGCGCAGGCGCTTGTTGGCGCCGACACCGCCGGCCACCACCAGCACATCGCAGCCGGCCGCATCCAGCGCGCGGCCACACTTGATCACCAGCGTGTCGACCACCGCATCCTCGAAGCCCCGGGCGATGTCGGCGCGGGTCTGCTCGGTCTGGTCGCTGTCGCGCCAGGCCATCAGCACCTGGGTCTTCAAACCGGAGAAGCTGAAGTCCAGACCCGGCCGGTCGGTCATTGGCCGGGTGAACTTGTAGCGGCCCGGGGTGCCGATCTCGGCCAGCTTGGCCAGCTGCGGGCCACCCGGGTACGGCAGGCCCATCATCTTGGCGGTCTTGTCGAAGGCCTCACCGGCGGCATCGTCGAGGGTCTCGCCGAGCAGGCGGTATTTACCGATGGCATCCACCGCGATCAGCTGGGTGTGGCCACCGGAGACCAGCAAGGCCACGAACGGCGCTTCCGGCGGGTCGTCTTCCATCAGCGGTGCCAGCAGGTGGCCTTCCATATGGTGTACGCCAATGGCCGGTACATCCAGGCCCCAGGCCAGCGAGCGGGCCACGCCCGCACCGACCAGCAGCGCCCCGACCAGGCCGGGGCCGGCGGTATAGGCCACGCCCTCGATCTCGGAGATGGCAATGCCTGCCTCGTCCAGGGTCTGCCGGATCAGCGGCAGGGTTTTGCGTACGTGGTCGCGGCTGGCCAGCTCCGGCACCACACCGCCGTATTCAGCATGCAGCGCGATCTGGCTGTAGACGGCATGCGCACGCAGCGCAGCCGCCCCGGAGAGTGAGGTGTCGTAGACGGCTACGCCCGTCTCATCGCAGGATGATTCAATGCCAAGTACTTTCATAAAGCGTATTGTGGACCTCTCTGGCGCCCCCGCCAAATCCCGGGGGTTGCACGTCTGCGCAAAGGGACTATAATGCGCGGCTCACCGGGTGTGTCCCGGTTTTTCTACAGAGTCCCCGGAGATTCCATGCCCAGCGTTAAAGTCCGCGAGAACGAACCCTTTGAGTTTGCTCTTCGCCGCTTCAAGCGCACTTGCGAAAAGGCCGGCGTGCTGGCCGAAACCCGCAAGCGCGAGTTTTACGAAAAGCCGACCCAGGAACGCAAGCGCAAGGCTGCTGCAGCCGTGAAGCGCCAGCTGCGTCGTTCCTCGCGCGACGTCACCAAGCGTCAGCGCCTGTACTGATCGTACGCGACTCCTGAACGGGGGGCTCCGGCCTTCCGTACTGGGGTGAAAGCCGGCACGCGCAAGCGTAGCCGGCTTTTTGCGTTCCAGATGCCAGCAATGCTGACGTCCCTCCCCCGTATTCCCGACCCAAAGAGGTGCTCCATGAGCCTGAAGCAACAGTTGTTCGAAGACATGAAGGCCGCCATGAAGAGCGGCGACAAGCACTCGCTGAGCGTGATCCGCCTGATCAACGCCGCCATCAAGCAGCGTGAAGTGGACGAGCGCATCGAGCTGACCGACGCCGACGTGATTGCCGTGCTGGACAAGATGATCAAGCAGCGCAAGGACTCGGTCACCCAGTTCGAAGCCGCCAACCGTGAAGACCTGGCCGTGATCGAGCGCGAGGAGATCGTGGTGATCGAGCGTTACGTGCCGGCCAAGATGGGCGAAGCCGAGATCCAGGCCGCGATTGACGCTGCCAAGGCCGAGACCGGCGCCAGCAGCGCTGCCGACATCGGCAAGCTGATGGGCGTACTCAAGCCCAAGCTGGCTGGCCAGGCCGACATGGGCCTGGTGTCCAAGCTGGTCAAGCAGGCCCTGGCCGGCTGATCCCAGCTGCCGAGGTTGCAAGTGACAAGGCCCGCCAAATGCGGGCCTTGTTGTTTCTGCTGCCCCGGCCTCTTGTGGGAGCGGCGTAAGCCGCGAAGCTGGCAGCACTGAACTCACCCACTGACCAGCAATCTGACGAATCTGTGGCTTCGCGGCTGACGCCGCTCCCACATACGTTGGGCATTGTCGGGAAAGCCCCTGCCGAGCATGGCTCGGCACTACATGCTCCGCCCCCTCCCTTTGGCCGAAGGCCAAGGGGAGGGCTGGGGAGGGGTTGGCTTCACCGCTTCTGATCTGGATGTGGCTTCGCGACTGAGGCCGCTCCCACATCGTCATGCATTACTGGGAAAGCCTCTGCCGAGCATGGCTCGGCACTACGGGTCTGGCCGATTTGGCCGGCGGAGCCCTCCCCATTCACCCGCTCCGAAGCCCGGCTTTGCTAGAACAGACCCCTGCCTTCACGCGATCCATCTGATGCCTGTAACCCGCCCCACCCTGCATTCGTTCAAATCCCGGCTGGAGCTGCTCCAGCAAAGCCTGCCGGCCGCCCTGGCCCGCCGCTTCGTCGAAGCCGACGTGATGACCCAAGCGGCATCGCTGGCCTTCTACACCCTGCTGTCGCTGGCGCCGCTACTTGTCCTGCTGCTGTGGCTGACCGCCTCGCTCTACCCGCCAGCGCAACAGACACTTATCGAGCAGATCAGTTCACTGGCCGGCCCCAGCGTGGCCGAAGTCGCACGCACGGTGATCACCAATGCCAGCGCACAACCGGACCTGGGCTCGTTCGCCGGCATCTGGAGCCTGATCCTGCTGTTTGTCGGTGCCACCGTGGTGTTCGCCCAGCTGCAGGCGGCGCTGAACCTGATCTTCCGTACCGATTCCAAGCGCTTTGAAGGGATCTTTGGCTGGCTGAAGAAGCGGGTGTTCTCGGCCGGCGTGGTGCTGGCACTGGGCTTCCTGTTGATCGTGTCGATGGTCGCCACCACCGCGCTGCAGGTGATCTTCTCGCACCTGCCCTCCGCCCTGCCGGCGCTTGGCTACACAACCACGCTGGCACTGTATGCACTGGGCTTCGCCTTCCTCTACCACTACCTGCCAGACCGGCCGGTGGCCTGGCGCCAGGCCTTCCTCGGTGGCGCCATCACCGCGGTGTTGTTCACCCTCGGCCGTTATGCGATTGGCTTGTACATCGCCAATGCAGCACCGGGCAGCGCTTATGGCTCGATGGGTACGCTGGTGATCATGCTGGTATGGATCTACTACGCCAGCGTGGTGTTCTTTTCTGGCGCACTGATTACCGCGGTGATTGATGAGCGGGCGTATGCGCGGCGGAAGGTCGAGGCTGCAGCAGTGGAGGTTGATGTCGGGGCGCCAGATTGATGCAGGAGCAAGAGCCCTCCTCCCCAACCTAGTACACTCCCCTTCCCCCTTTCATCGCGCTCCGCCAACCGGCGGCGCTATCCATTTGCCGCATGGCCCGACTTCCCGACGCGTTCATTGACGACCTGCTGGCCCGCACCGACATCGTCGAAGTGGTGGGCTCTCGTGTGCCGCTCAAGCGTCAGGGCAAGGAATACGCATCGCGCTGCCCGTTCCATGACGAGCGCTCGGCCTCGTTCACTGTCTCGCCGACCAAGCAGTTCTATCACTGCTTCGGTTGCGGCGCGCACGGCACCGCGATCAGCTTCCTGATGAACTACGACCGCCTCGAGTTCCTCGATGCGGTAGATGAACTAGCCAAGCGCGTGGGCATGGAGATCCCGCGCGAAACCAATGCGCGCACGCCGCAGCAGCAGGACGACAGCCGCGACCAGTACTCGGCGCTGGATGCGGCCACCCGCTTCTTCCAGAAGCAGCTCGAAACCAATGAGAAGGCCCTCGCTTATCTCGATGGCCGTGGCGTCGATGCCGATACCCGTACTCGCTTCGCCATCGGCTATGCGCCCGATGGCTATAGCGCACTGAAGGATGCACTGGGCAAGGACGAGCGGCGCATGAAGCTGCTTGAGCGCGTCGGACTGTTCTCCAAGAACGACCGCGGCCACGTCTATGACAAGTTCCGCGACCGGGTGATGTTCCCGATCTTCGATCGCCGTGGCCGCGTCATCGCCTTCGGCGGCCGGGTCATGGAAAAGGACGACGGCCCCAAATACCTCAACTCGCCGGAAACCGCGCTATTCCACAAGGGCCGCGAACTGTACGGCCTGTGGCAGGTGCGTCAGGCCAACCAGAAGATCGAACGCCTGATCGTGGTTGAAGGCTATATGGACGTGGTCAGCCTGTTCCAATTCGGCGTCACCCAGGCGGTGGCGACGCTGGGCACGGCGACAACGCCGGACCATGCCGAGCTGCTGTTCCGCAACGCGCCCGACGTGTACTTCTGCTTCGACGGTGATGCCGCCGGTCGCCGCGCCGGTTGGCGCGCACTGGAGTCGGTGCTGCCGCGCATGAAGGATGGCCGCCAGGCCTTCTTCCTGTTCCTGCCCGATGGCGAGGACCCGGACACCATCGTGCGCAAGGAAGGCGCCGATGCTTTCGATGCGCGGCTCAAGCAGGGCACGCCGCTGTCGCAGTTCTTCTTCGACGAGCTCAGTCGCGAGATCAATCTCGGCACGCTCGACGGCAAGGCTCGCCTGGCCGAACGCGCCAAACCAATGCTGGCGCAGATTCCCGATGGTGCTTTCGGCGACCTGATGAAACAGGAGCTGGCGCGCCTGACCGGCATCGGTAGCCCCAGCGCCGCCGCCGCACCGGTGGCGCGGCCAGCTATGCGCAACAACGCCGTGCCTGCGCAGAAGCGCAGCCTGGTGCGTGCGGCCATTGCCATCCTGTTGCAGCAGCCTTCGCTGGCGATGAGCCTGGAAGGCCACCACGCCATTGGCGGCCTGCGCCTGCCTGGTATCGAACTGCTGGTTGAACTGTTGAACCTGGTACAGCAGCGCCCGGACATCAGCACCGGCGCCCTGCTCGAGCATTTCAACGAGCGCGAAGAACAGGCCGCGCTGCACAAGCTGGCCGCGCAGGCGCTGCCAGGCGATGAAGCGATGTGGGCACAGGAACTGCAGGACGCCGTGCTGCAGCTGGAGAAACAACTGCTGTCTCAGCGCCTGGACGAGCTGCAGGCCAAGCAGCGCCAGCAAGGCCTGGACGACACCGACAAATACGAACTGCGCGAGCTGCTCAAGGCCCGCGCCAGTCTGCGTCTCTGACATCTGCAACGGAGCACTGCATGTACATCTATCGCCTGTCACTGCTCCTCTCACTGCTGCTCGCCGCCAACGCCTTCGCTGGCGATGCAACGCTGCGCCAGCCGCGCCCGGACCTGATCACCGCCGGCCAGCCGAGCGCGCAGCAGCTGCGCGATGCCGCCGCCAATGGCGTCACCACCGTCATTGATCTGCGCAAGCCCGATGAAGATCGCGGCTACGACGAGGCCGCTTTGGCCGAACAACTCGGCCTGCGCTATGTGCGCCTGCCTATCGCCGGTGCCGGCGACATCACCGATGCCAACGCGCGCACGCTGGACCGCATGCTCAAGCAGGACAGTGGCAAGACCCTGCTGCATTGCGCCTCCTCCAACCGCGCTGGTGCATTGCTGTCGTTGATCGAGGCACGCATCAATGGCGCATCGGTGGATGACGCACTCAAGTTCGGCCGTGATGCCGGCATGACTTCACTCGAGCCCGCTGCACGCGCTGCGTTGGCCACACCCACACCCTGATCAGGAGGCATTGCCGACATGACCCGCTGGTGGTCGCGACTGCGACCGGACAACTTCACCCTCGCCCTGCTCGCTACTGTCGTCCTGGCCAGCGTGCTGCCGCTCACTGGCAGCGCAGCCAAAGGTTTC
The DNA here is from genome assembly GCF_056760235.1 of Stenotrophomonas sp. STEN018. Classification (NCBI taxonomy): domain Bacteria; kingdom Pseudomonadati; phylum Pseudomonadota; class Gammaproteobacteria; order Lysobacterales; family Lysobacteraceae; genus Stenotrophomonas; species Stenotrophomonas sp. STEN018. The sequence continues at coordinate 15,997 of NZ_JBRREK010000060.1, read as the reverse complement.
GACCACTTCACCGACATCGCCATCGCCGCGCTGTTCTTCCTGCATGGCGCGCGCCTGCCACGTGAATCCATCGTCGCCGGACTGCTGCACTGGCGGCTGCACATCACCATCCTGGCCTGCACCTTCGTGCTGTTCCCGTTGCTGGGATTGGCGATGAAGCCGCTGGCTGGCTGGGCGCTGACGCCCGAGCTCTACATCGGCGTGCTGTTCCTGTGCGCCCTGCCCTCGACCGTGCAGTCCTCGATTGCCTTCACTTCGATTGCCGGTGGCAACGTGCCGGCAGCGGTGTGTGCGGCCTCGCTGTCCAGCATTCTCGGCGTGTTCCTGACCCCGTTGCTGATGACCGTGCTTGCAGGCTCGCAAGGCGGCATGACCAACCCGCTGCATGCGGTGGGCGCGATCATGCTGCAGCTGCTGGTGCCGTTCGTGCTCGGCCATCTGCTGCGGCCGTGGATTGGCCGCTGGATCGAACGGAAGCGTCCGCTGCTGCGCTACACCGACCAAGGCACGGTGCTGCTGGTGGTGTATGCCGCGTTTGGCGAATCGGTCAGCGAAGGCCTGTGGAGCAAGACCCCGCCACTGTCACTGCTGGCTGCTGCCTTGGTGGCTGTGGTGTTGCTGGCGATTGCCATGCCCGGCATCACCTGGCTGGCGCGGCGACTGGGCTTCAACCGCGCCGACCAGATCACCATCATGTTCTGCGGCTCCAAGAAGAGCCTGGCTACCGGCGTGCCGATCGCCAAGGTGTTGTTTGCCGGCGGCAGCCTTGGCGCGATCGTGCTGCCGATCATGATCTACCACCAGATCCAGCTGATCGTCTGCTCGATGGTGGCGCAGCGGTATGCGAAGCAGAACGCTGAATCAAAGCAACAATGATCAACGCCGGGGTTGTAGGAGCGGCGTCAGCCGCGAAGCCGCCAATGCATCCGATGCCAGCGCGGACCGCAATCAGGCATTCCGGGATTGCAGTTTCAACCGCAACCGGAAGCACAATCAGCTTCGCGGCTTACGCCGCTCCTACAACCACCGTTTCTGTTTGAATGAAAAAGGCCGGCTTTCGCCGGCCTTTTCATTACTGGATCACAACCAGGGCAGCAGCCAGTGGTCGACCAGCAGGAAAGCGAACAGCGCCATCAGGTAAACGATGGAATAGCCGAACATCTTCATGTTGAACATCTCGTCCGGCGGGTTCTGCATCTTCCATGCGTACCAGAGGAACACGATGTTCAACACCGTTGCGCCGCCCAGGTAGAACATGCCGCTCATGTCGATTGCGACCGGCAGCAAGGTCACCACCGCCAGCACCACCGAGTACGCCAGGATCTGCTTGCGGGTATGCGGCACGCCGTGGGTCACCGGCAGCATCGGGATCTCGGCCTTGGCGTAATCGACGCGGCGGAAGATCGCCAACGCCCAGAAATGCGGCGGGGTCCAGATGAAGATGATCAGCACCAGCAACGAGGCGTAGGCCCAATCCGAGCTGCCCTGCATGCCGGTGATCGCCGCCCAGCCCAACAACGGCGGGGTGGCGCCAGCCAGGCCACCGATGACGATGTTCTGCGAGGTCGCGCGCTTCAGGTAGACGGTGTATATCACCGCATAGCCAATCAGCGAGGCGAAGGTCAGCACTGCGGTGATCACGTTCACCCACAGCACCAGGATGGTCATCGACAGCGCGGTCAGCGCGCCGGCAAACACCAGTACCTGCCGCGGCGAGACCTTGCCGACCACCAAGGGCCGCCACGAAGTACGCGCCATCTGCGCATCGATCTGCGCATCCAGCAGCTGGTTGATCGCCGCTGCGGCCGAGGCCGACAGCCAGATGCCGAGGAAGCCGAGCAGGCCAGTCACCACTTGCGCGGTGGTCGGTAGGCCCGGGATGGCCAGGCACATGCCGACCAGGGCGGTGAACACGATAAGTGCCACCACCTTCGGCTTGGTCAGGTCCCAGTAATCACGCCATGTTGTACGCATCATTCACTCCGGAGCGCGCAGCCGCGCCAGCAGCGTGACCAATACAAACAACAGGGCAACCGCACCGCCGCTGTGCATCACGGCCACTACCAGCGGCAACGCCAGCTTGACGTTGAGCACGCCCAGCGTGACCTGCAACAACACCAACGCGATCAGCGTGGTCGCCCAACCGCGCATGCCCGGCAAGCGGAACATGCGTACCGACAAAACCAATAGATACAGCGCCACCAGCACCGCCATCATCCGGTGTGCCATCTGGATGGCGATACGCGAGGCGCCATCGAGCACGCCACCTTCGTAATCAACGCCGATGCCACGCCACAAGGTGAAGCCTTCCGTGTAGTTCTGCTGCGGCCACCATTGGCTTACGCAGCGCGGGAAGTTGTCCAGGGACACGCTGCCGCCGCCGCAGGCCAGCGCCGCGTAGTTGGCACTGACCCAGCCGCCAAGCGCGATCTGCAGCACCACCAGCGCAACAGCGCCACGCAACCACCAGCGTAGACGCGGCTCCTCGGCCAGGGTGATCGGCAGGTTGGTTGCCTTCCAGGCCATCCATGCCAGCATGCTGAACATCAACATGCCGCCCAACAGATGGCCCATCACCACGATGGGCTTGAGCAGCCAGGTTACCGTCCACATGCCCAGCAAGGCCTGGAAGATCACCACCATCAGCGTCAGCACCGCAGCGCGCGCCAGATCGATGTTGGACCAGCGCAATGCCGCCAGCAGCAGGATCGCTTCACCAGCGATCGCCAGCACACTCGCTGCGACGTGTTCGCCGCGCATATACAAAGGAATTGCCAGAGCCACCAGCGCCGAGGCGGTGACGATCTGGGCAATGCCGCGCTTGCGCCGACGTGCCGCCAGCAATGCCAGGGTCAGCACTTCGACGCCTAGCAGGCCGGCCAGGAAACGGTGCACCTGCTCACGCCAGGCCTTATGGGTTTCCAGCGGGCGGATCTCGCTGGCCACGTGTTGGGCAGCTTCCATCTGCGTCTGCGGCCAGGTGACGCGGCCATAGCAGGTGGGCCAATCGGGGCAGCTCAGGCCGGCATCGGACAGGCGCACGAACGAGCCGAACATGATCGTGCTCGCCGTCATGATCAGCGCGAACCACGCCAGTCGGTGGAAATTGCGGTACAGCGCCGGACGCGCAGTGGCATTCATCGAACGGAACTCACATCAGTTTCAACAGCTTGGATAGATCAGCCCGCAATCCACCCGGTTCAAAACCCGGCGCATAACGGAATACCACAAAGCCATTGGGATCAATCACATACACCGGGGTACCGGCCGGGTCATCAACCCCCGGCAGCTTGCCCCGGAACGCAGGCTGGGGCTGCAGCACCTTCAGTGCCGGCGTCGCAGCCACCTGCTCAGGCGGCGTACCCAGCCACAATATCTCGACATTATCCGCGTTATGCCCAAACAACTGCCACACCTTGTCCAACTGCTGCGACAAAGTGACGCAGGCCGGCGCACAGTCGGCAGCCGGTGCCAGCAGGATGCGCCAATGGCGCTCGCCCGGGTTCCACTCGTAGGCCTGGCCGTTGGCCAGATGCAGCTGCTCGCTGCGCAGGTCCAGTGCCGGCTGCAACAGCTCACCGTGATGGCGGTTGATCTGCGGTGTCCAACCGGAGAAGCGCAGGATGCCGGCCAGCGCCATCGAACCGAAGAACATGGCGAAGATCAGCAGCAGTACCCGACGGCCGCGATTGCGGGTGACGAGCTGGTCGGGGGTGAGTGCGTTCATGGTTGGGGTCTTTTCGAGCTGGCTATGGGGAGTGGCTGGGAGCAGAAGCTGGAGCTGGAGCAAGAGCAGAAGCAAAGGCTGAAAGCACCCCTCCCCGGCCCTCCCCTTCACCTTCGGTGAAAGGGAGGGGGGAATTCAACGGCAAAAGCAGAAGCGACAGCGCTGTGCACCGCCCCCTCCCTTGCGCGTAGCGCAGGGGAGGACTGGGGAGGGGTGCTCTGGCTCTGGCTCTGGCTCTGGCCCAGCTCCAACCTAACCCCCATTCCCAACTCCCGACTTGCGCCGCCTCTTGAACTGCAACACCAGCGCAATCAACAACACCACCAAGGCCATCGCGAACCACTGCACCGCATAACCAAGATGCCGCGAAGGCGGCAACGTATTGGGCAGCAGGTCCAGATCACGCGCATAGCCCAGCGGCAAGGCCGGGTCCAACCGCAGCACCTTTGGCGCCAACACAGCACCATCCAGCCCCAACTGCGCGGCAATGGCAGGAAGATCAATCCGCGTCGCCAGCCAGGTCCGCGGCTGCGTCGCAGCAGTCAATGCCGGTCCAAGGGCGATACCGGTTGCCGGCGCAGGCGCCCACAACCCCTGCAACGCCTGCGTGCCCTGCTGCGCGCTGATCGTCGGCATGCTGCGATCGGCAGGCAGCGGCAGCCAGCCCAGATCGACCAGCACGACGGCTCCATCGGCAGCGCGCGCAGCTTGATAGACCTTGATGCCAGCCCTGCCCTCGCGCAGCTGGTTATCCAGCAACACACTGCCAGGCAGGAACTGCAGCTGGTCGCGCACCCAATGCAGGGAGTCCGGCATGGCGGCGGCCTGGGCAAGGCTGAGGGCGGCGTCACGACTCGGCGGCAACTGCGCCAGCAGGGCTTCTTTCTGGTGCATGCGCTGCAGCTGCCAGCCACCCAGCGCGCAGAACAGGGCAGCCACCAGCACTGCCAGCAGCCAACCAAAAATCGCCGTGTGCTGTCGCGTCATGACAAGCTGCCGCCAAGCAGGTGATATAGCACTGCCTTCCCACTGAACGAGCCACGCATGAATGATTCGTTGAAGACCCTGTTGGTGATCGCGTTCTTGATCGTCATCGTCTGGAATCTTGGAGCCGGCCTCTATTACCTGATGATCGATCGCGGCCAGACCAAACGGACGGTCAATGCGTTGACGCGGCGTATCGCGCTGTCAGTGGTGCTGATCCTGCTGGTCGCGTTGGGCATCTATACGGGTTGGATCAAGCCACACGGTGTAGGCGGCTGAACATCGCAATGGCCGCACTGCCATGCAGTGCGGCCGCGGGCCAGCGTTACAGCACGTAGACAAACAGGAACAGCATCAGCCACACCACGTCGACGAAGTGCCAGTACCACGCGGCCGCTTCAAAGCCGAAATGGTTGTCGCGGGTGAAGTGCCCCTTGGCGGAGCGGAACCACATCACCAGCAACATGATGGTGCCCAGCAGCACGTGTGCGCCGTGGAAGCCGGTCAGCATGAAGAAGGTGGAACCGTAGATGCCCGAGCCCAGGGTCAGGTTCAATTCCTTGTAGGCGTGGATGTATTCCTCGGCCTGGAAGAACAGGAACACGCAGCCCAGCACCACCGTCGCCCCCAGCCAGATCAGCAACTGCTTGCGGTTGCCCGCCTTCAGCGCGTGATGGGCAATGGTCAGGGTCACGCCCGAGGTCAACAGAATCAGCGTATTGAGCAGCGGCAGGCCCCAGGCCGGGATGGTCTGGAAGGCGCCGCCGATATCGGCCGGGCCATTGGTCGGCCACGCGGCGGAATAGCCGTCCCACAAATATTCGTTGGTGAGCACGCCATGGCCTTCACCACCGAGCCAGGGTAGGCCCATGTTGCGGGTGTAGAACAGCGCGCCGAAGAAGGCGGCGAAGAACATCACCTCGGAGAAGATGAACCAGATCATCCCCATCCGGAATGAGCCGTCGACCTGGCGGTTGTAGTTGCCACCCACCGATTCGCGGATGACATCGCCGAACCACAGGAACAGGGTGAACACCATCATCGCCACGCCGATGAAGAAGGCCAATCGGCCCCAGCTGGCGTCGTTGAGCCAACTGGCTACCCCGACCATCATCACCAGCATCGCGATCGATCCTACAAACGGCCATTTACTGCTGCTTGGCACGAAGTAGGCATTGGCATCAGGGGTGGTATGGGCCATGGCGTTGCTTCCGGGTCCGTGATCAGGGAGCTGCGTGTGCGGCGGCCGCGGCAGTTGCCGGGGCCAGGCGTTCGGTCAGCGCATCATTCTTGTAGAAGGTGTAGGACAAAGTGATCGTATTGACGTCGGCCGGCAGGTCCGGGTCGACGATGAAGCGCACCGGCATCTCGCGCTGCTCGCCGGCCTGCAGGGTCTGCGCGGTGAAGCAGAAACATTCGGTCTTGTTGAAGAAGCCCGATGCACGAGCAGGCGCCACCGACGGCACCGCGCTGCCAACCAGTGCGCGCTCGCTGTCATTGCGGGCGAAATACAGGGCTTCGTTCAACTCACCCGGCACCACGTCCATCGTCAGCTTTTCCGGGTGGAAGGCCCACGGCAATTTGGAATTGACGCCGCCGTCGAACTCCACACGCACGGTGCGCTTGCTGTTGGCAGCATGGGCACTGGTTTCATGCGTGGTGGCACCGCGCTCCAAGCGCACGCCAAATACTTTTTCGCAGGCGATGCGGTACAGCGGCACCAACGAGAACGTCAGTACGAACACCGCGAACGCCACGCCGATCAGCCGGCCGAGGCCAGCATTGGGCTTGGGTGCGGGCGCCGGCGCGTTCAACTCGCCAGCACCCCGGACAGGATGAAGCCGACATAGACCGCAACCGCGATCAAGCCAACGACCAATGCGGTGCGCCGCGAGCGGCGCCTGCGCAGGGCCAATTCTTCAGCCTGGAAGTGTTCGTTGCTGCTCATTGCCAGCCTCCTCAGTGCGTCACGTCGTCATGCGCCAGATCACCCGGCTTGATCACCGGCGGCACGGTAAAGGTATGCGCAGGCGCTGGTGACGGAATGGTCCACTCCAGGCCACGAGCACTTTCCCAGGCGCGTGCCTCGGCACGTTTGCCGTTGCGTAGCGAATGCAACAGGATCGCCGCCATCATGAACGGGGTGGCGAACATGCCGAATGCACCGATCGAGCTGATCAGGTTCCAGTCGGCGAACACCGGGTTGTAGTCCGGAATACGCCGCGGCATGCCAGCCAGGCCGAGGAAGTGCTGCGGGAAGAACAGCAGGTTGACGAACACCATCGTCCACCAGAAGTGAAACTTGCCCCAGAACTCGTTGTACATGCGGCCAGTCCACTTCGGCCACCAGTAATACACCGCGGCGATCAGTGCCAATACCGCGCCGGTCACCAATACGTAGTGGAAGTGCGCCACCACGAAATAGGTGTCGTGGTACTGGTAGTCGGCCGGCACGATCGCCAGCATCAGGCCGGAGAAACCGCCGATGGTGAACAGGATGACGAAGGCGATGGAGAACAGCATCGGTGTTTCAAACGTCAGCGAGCCTTCCCACATCGTGCTGACCCAGTTGAACACCTTCACCCCGGTGGGGATCGAGATCAGCATCGTGGCGAACATGAAGTAGATTTCGCCACCCAGCGGCATGCCCACCGTGAACATGTGGTGCGCCCACACGATGAACGACAGGAAGGCGATGGCGGCGGTGGCATAGACCATCGCCTGGTAGCCGAACAGCGGTTTGCGGCTGAAGGTCGGCAGGATCTCGCTGACCACGCCGAACGCCGGCAGGATCATGATGTAGACCTCGGGGTGCCCGAAGAACCAGAAAATGTGCTGGAACATCACCGGGTCACCGCCACCGGCGGCATTGAAGAAGCTGGTGCCGAAGAACTTGTCGGTCAGCAGCATGGTCACCGCACCGGCCAGCACCGGCATCACCGCGATCAGCAGGAAGGCAGTGATCAGCCAGGTCCAGCAGAAGATCGGCATTTTCAGCAGATCAATGCCTGGCGCACGCATGTTGAGCACGGTGGCGATGATGTTGATCGCACCCATGATCGAGCTGACACCGGCCACGTGGATGGCGAACACACTGAAGGCGACGTTGTAACCACCCTGCAAGGACAGCGGCGGATACAGCGTCCAGCCACCGGCCGGTGCACCACCGGGCAGGAACAGCGTCACCAGCAGCATGCTGAAGGCCACCGGCAGCAGCCAGAACGACCAGTTGTTCATGCGCGGCAGCGCCATGTCCGGCGCGCCGATCTGCAGCGGGATCATCCAGTTGGCGAGGCCGACGAAGGCCGGCATCACGCCGCCGAAGATCATCACCAATGCATGCACGGTGGTCATCTGGTTGAAGAATTCCGGCTTGACGAACTGCAGGCCGGGTTGCGCCAGCTCCAGCCGGATCACTACGCTCATCGCAGCGCCGATGATGAACATCGTGAAGCTGAAAAGCAGGTAGAGCGTGCCGATGTCTTTGTGATTGGTGGAGAAGAACCAGCGCTCGAAGAAGCCCTGTTGGTGCCCGTGGTGATCGGAGTGGTCCACTGCGGTATTCGCCATTGCAACTACACCTCGTTATGCGTTTTCAGGCATCGCGCCGGCAGCACCGGCACGCAGTGGTATCAGGCACCGGCCGCCGCAGGCGCGGCGGGTGTAGCGACAGTCGGGGTTGCTTCGGGCGCCGCTGCAGGTGCCGGCTCGGCAGCCGGTGCGGCCTCTACAGGCGCGGCAGGCTTCGGCTTGCGGGAGGCCAGCCAGGACTTGAACTCGTCCTTGGACACGGCCTTGACCACGATCGGCATGAAGCCATGGTCCTTGCCGCACAGTTCCGCGCATTGGCCGCGGTACACGCCCTCGGTTTCGATATTGGTCCAGCGCTCGTTGATGAAGCCCGGCACGGCGTCCTGCTTCCAACCAAGCGCTGGCACCCACCACGCGTGGATCACGTCGTCGGAGGTGATGACGAAACGGACCTTGGTATCGACCGGCAGCACCAGCGGGTTGTCCACGTCGAGCAGGTAATGCGGATCGCTGGCCATGGTCGGCACGCTGCCGCTCTGCCGCACTTCGTCGGACTTGCGGTCCAGGCGGCTGGTGAAGGTGACGTCCTCACCCAGGTATTCGTACTTCCACATCCACTGATAGCCGGTGATCTTCACCGTCATCTCGGAATCGCGGGTGTCGTACATGGCGATCAGCTTGGCCGTGGCCGGCCAGGCCATCACCACCAGGATGACGATAGGGATGACGGTCCAGATGATTTCCGCCTTGGTGTTGTGGCTGAACTGCTTGGCCACCGCGCCCTTGGACCTGCGGAACTTGAACATCGCATAGGCCATCGCGCCGAACACCAGCACGCCGATGACGGTACACACCCACAAGGCCACCATATGTGCGTCCCACGCCATACGCGAGGTATGGGTGACGCCCTTGCCCATATTGAGCTGCCATTCCTTGGGATCGGCCGATTGCGCCCATGCTGCCTGCGCCGACAGCATCATCGCTGCCGCTGCCAAACCGTGTTTCAACTTCGCGCCCCACACGCTGCTTTGCTTCATTGCCTAGACCCTTGACGTCATCGGTTGCTGCCATTGCTGGCTGCGAGCAAGCCTTCAAGTGTCACCGCAAGTTCCCGGCGTTCCACGGGCGCGAGGAAACTCCCCACTTCCACCCATTTGCCGCTGGAAACCAGCAGGACCCGTTCCTTCCCGGTCACCACTCGCACCCAATACGGGTGTGCGCGGAATACCGGCGAAACTCCGGCTGCGGGAATCACTTCCACGCAGTCCGGTCCTACCCGGATCTCTTCCTGGCGATTGCTGCTGCGCCAACACGCGCGCAAAGCAGCAGCCACCAGCAAGCCATGCAACAACGCGAAGACAGGGGCCAGTAGGTTCCCGGACAGCCAAGCCAGGCCAGCCGCGAACACCATCAATCCTGCCAACGCCGCAAACAACTGGACGAACTGCCGAGCACTGAGTGCCCGTGGGGGGTGCAGTAACAACTGCGTCCCTGAGCCATCGGAATCTTGCCGAAGCACCTGGATCATCGCAGCCGCGTCCATACCGCGGAAATCGAGTTCGATGGTAGCCCTGCCCGCACACGCCCGGCAAGCTTCCATTCATCATCGTCATCAATGCTGCAGTGCACATCAAAACTGTGCCCTTATCGCCCAACCTCGGCGATTTAAATGCCGGAATCAGCACAATCAAAACCGACTCGCCAAATATTGCGCAATCGCCCACAGGCCAGTGCTTTCACGCTGCAAATAGATGCCTGCGGGGGACTAGGAAATCCGCCACCGAAGATTAAAATGGCCGAATCCAACTGTGGCCGAGCGCATGAACGCAACACCTTCTCCTGATGTCGCCTCCCCAACGTCGCCGGCCCCGCCGCTGCTGACGCCTGAGCTGCCGCCAGCGCCGCCCGCGCTGCGCCAGGCCATCACCGATGCCTGGTTGAAAGACGAAACCAGCCACGTGCGCGAATTGCTGGAACAGGCGCGCCTGCCGGCCGCCGAGCAGGCACAGGTACAGGCCACCGCCGCCGACCTGGTGCGCCGCGTGCGCGCCCGTGCCAAGAACCAGGGCGCGATCGAAGCCTTCATGCGCCAGTACGACCTCGGCAGCGAGGAAGGTGTGCTGCTGATGTGCGTGGCCGAAGCCCTGCTGCGCATTCCGGACCAGGAAACCGCCGACAAGCTGATCCGCGACAAGCTGGGCGAAGCCGACTGGAAGCGCCACATGGGCCAGTCCGATTCGGTGCTGGTCAATGCCTCGACCTGGGGCCTGATGCTGACCGGCCACCTGGTTGACCTGGCCGATGCCACCAAGCGCGACGTGCATGGCGCGTTCAAGCGTCTGATCGGCCGCGTTGGCGAGCCGGTGATCCGCTTGGCCGTGCGTCAGGCGATGAAGATCATGGGCCACCAGTTCGTCATGGGCCGCACCATCGACGAAGCGCTGTCGCGTTCGCACAAGGGCGACAACAGCAACTACCGCTACTCCTTCGACATGCTTGGCGAAGGTGCGCTGACCATGAAGGACGCGCTGCGCTATCTGGAAGATTACCGCCGTGCCATCCACGCCATCGGCAGCGACAACATCGCCCGCGGTGGCAAGGCCGACGGCGACGTCACCGCCTCGCACGGCATCTCGATCAAGCTGTCGGCGCTGTACCCGCGCTACGAGCACGCCAAGCGCGAGCGCGTATTGAAGGATCTGGTGCCGGGCGTGCTGGAACTGGCACAGCTGGCCAAGTCCTACGGCATCGGCTGCACCGTCGACGCCGAAGAAACCGATCGCCTGGAACTGTCGCTGGACATCATCGAGCGCGTGGTCAGCGATGCCTCGTTGAAGGGCTGGGAAGGCTTCGGCATCGTCGTGCAGTCCTACCAGAAGCGCACGCCGTACACGATCGATTACCTCGCCGACCTGGCCCGTCGCATCGGCCACAAGCTGCAGGTGCGTCTGGTCAAGGGCGCGTACTGGGATGCGGAAATCAAGCGCGCGCAGATCGAAGGCCTGCCCGCCTACCCGGTGTTCACCCGCAAGCAGAACACCGACGTGTCCTACATCGCCTGTGCCAAGCGTCTGTTCGGCCACAGCGACGCGATCTACCCGATGTTCGCCACCCACAACGCGGCCACCATCGCCACCATCAAGCAGATCGCCAAGGGCGGCGTGTACGAGCACCAGAAGCTGCACGGCATGGGCGACGACCTGTATGCCGAGGTGATTCCGGCTGACCGTTTGAACGTGCCCTGCCGCGTGTACGCGCCGGTGGGCTCGCACGAAGACCTGCTGCCCTACCTGGTGCGTCGCCTGTTGGAAAACGGCGCCAACTCCAGCTTCGTCAACCGCATCACCGATGAAGACGTGTCCATCGACGATCTGATCCGCGATCCGGTCGAAGCCGTGTCCTCGTTCGCCTCCATCCCGCACCCCAAGATCCCGCTGCCGGTTGATTTGCTGCGCAGCCAGAACCACGACAGGACCAACTCCATGGGCATCAACCTCGCCAACGACAACGAACTGCGCGCCCTGGCCGAGCAGCTCAACGCTGCTATCAAGCCTTGGCAGGCGACCCCGCTGGTGCAGGGTGTGGCCCCCGGCACGCCGTCGCAGCCGGTGATCAACCCGGCCGACAACCGCCAGGTCATCGGTCATTGGCAGGCTGCCGATGCCGCCACCGTGCAGAAGGCACTGGCCAATGCCGTGGCCGCACAGCCGGCCTGGAACCGCACCCCGGCCGCCAGCCGCGCCGCCATCCTCGAGCATGCCGCTGACCAGCTGGAAGCGCGCATCGCCGAGTTCATGGCGTTGTGCGTAAAAGAAGCCGGCAAGAGCCTGCCCGACGGCGTCGCCGAAGTGCGCGAAGCGGTGGACTTCCTGCGCTACTACGCCAAGCAGGCGCGCGAGCAGTTCGGCACCGCTGAGAAGCTGCCCAGCCCGACCGGCGAAAGCAACGAGCTGCAGCTGCACGGCCGCGGCGTATTTGTCTGCATCAGCCCGTGGAACTTCCCGCTGGCGATCTTCATCGGCCAGGTGGCTGCCGCGCTGGCCGCAGGCAACAGCGTCATCGCCAAGCCGGCCGAGCAGACCAACCTGATCGGCTACTACGCGGTGAAGCTGCTGCTGGATGCCGGCGTGCCGGAAGGCGTTGTGCAGTTCCTGCCGGGCTCCGGCTCGGTGGTGGGTGCCGCCCTGACTGCTGACCCGCGCGTGGCCGGTGTGGCCTTCACCGGCTCCACCGAGACCGCCCGCATCATCAACCGCACCATGGCCGCACGCGATGCCGCCATCGGCGTGCTGATCGCCGAGACCGGCGGCCAGAACGCCTTCATCGCCGACTCCTCGGCACTGCCAGAACAGCTGGTCAAGGACGCGATCGGCTCGGCCTTCACCTCCGCTGGCCAGCGTTGCTCGGCAGCGCGCGTGTTGTTCGTGCAGGACGACATCGCCGACAAGGTAATGAGCATGCTGTCCGGCGCGATGGCCGAACTAAAGGTTGCCGACCCGGGCGAACTGTCCACCGACGTCGGCCCGGTGATCGACGCCGACGCCCTGCAGATCCTCAAGGATCACGCCGTGCGCATGGATGCCGAAGCGCGCCTGATCGCCGCCGCACCGCTGTCGGATGCAGCCGCGCATGGCACCTTCTTCGCTCCGCGTGCGTACGAACTGAAGGACCTGAACCAGCTGCACAAGGAAATCTTCGGGCCGGTGCTGCACGTGATCCGCTGGAAGGCCGATCAGCTGGACGCGGTGATCGACCAGATCAATGCCACCGGTTACGGCCTGACCCTGGGCGTGCATTCGCGCATCGACGAAACCGTTGATCGCATTGCAGCGCGCGTCAACGTCGGCAACGTCTACGTCAACCGCAACCAGATCGGCGCGGTGGTCGGCGTGCAGCCGTTCGGCGGCCAGGGCCTGTCCGGCACCGGCCCCAAGGCCGGCGGCCCGCACTACCTGCTGCGCTTCGCCACCGAGAAGACGGTAACGGTCAACACCACCGCTGCCGGCGGCAACGCCTCGCTGCTGACCCTGGGCGATTGATTCAAGTTGTATCGTGATCAGGAAAACCCCGCGCAAGCGGGGTTTTTCTTTGCCCTGCGAAAAACTTACCCCTCCCCAACCCTCCCCTTCGCTGCGCGAAAGGGAGGGGGCGTAGTGCCGAGCCATGCTCGGCAGAGGCCTTCCCGGCAATGCACCTGCACCGCAGGAACTGTGGGAGCGGCGTAAACCGCGAAGAAGATGGTCGGTCAGATTGCAGATATGCCGGTAGTTTCGATGACGCCAGCTTCGCGGCTTACGCCGCTCCCACAAGGCAGCACACAAACAAAAAGCCCCGCTTGCGCGGGGCTTTCTGCATGCATCAATTACAGGTTCGCTTAGAACTTGTACTGGTACGACACCGCCAACACGTCGCCGCGGACCTTGTACTTGCCGGTCAGCGAATTGCCCTGGTTGTTGGTGGTCGGCTTCACCGAAATGTTCGGATCGCTGGTGAACAGATGGGTGTAGCCGAAGTTCCACTCGGTGTTCGCGGACGGCGTCCAGCCAACACCCAGCGACAGCCACTTACGGCTGGTATCCGGCACACGCACGTCACGATGTGCGTCGGTGGTCGGGGTCTGGTCCAGCGCAACACCACCACGCAGGGTAAGCGTATCGCTCAGCTTGTAATCGGTACCCAGCGACACGAAGGTGGTATCGCGGTAACCGAACTCCAGCTCGGAATTGGGCTGGTTCGACGCGTAGTCGATGACCACGGTGTCAAACGCGGTGGACCACGCGGTGCGGCTTACATCGCCCATCACGGTCCAACGGTCATTGACCTTGTGGGTCACGCTCAGGGTGGCCGAAGCCGGCATGGTCACCGTGGCCTTGCCCTTGGTGGTGACGAACTGGCCCGGCTGGGCGACGGCCAGCACCGCGGCAGCGTTGCCCGGCACATTGAAGGTCGCATCGCCGCCGGTGATCTTGTGCTCAACCTTGGAACGGTAGCTGATACCGATGTGGGTGTTCTCGTCCACGCTGAACAAGCCACCGACGGTGTAACCCACGGCATTGTTATCGCCTTCAACGGTCAAGCGGCCGTCGGCACTGCCCGGAGCAAAACCCGGGACGCGCTTCTGGGCCAGCGCGGTACCGAAGTCGATTGCGTTGCTCAGTTCGATGGTCAGGTGCTCAACGAACACCGAGGCGCCGAACGAGACATACGGGTTGACGTCATACGAGGCTGCAAAGCCGAGATCGACGGCCTTCAGGTCGGTTTTCAGGCCGCTATAGCGCCCCACCCAACCGTTGTCGTACTCGGTCTTGAAACCGAACGGAGCGGTCAACGACACACCGAAGTGCATGTTGTCGTTTTCGCCGAACGGCATATGGAAATAAGCAGCAGGAACCGGAGCGATCATGCCTGCATCGCCGCCGTTACCACCGGTGGCGGGCGTACCGACAGGGGTGCGCCCGCTGCCCTTGAACTCAGCCGAGAAGCTGATCGCGCTCAGGTCACCTTGGATGACGCGGCCGTCCAACTGGCGCATGCCGGCCGGGTTGACGGCGATGATGGATGCATCGCCCTCGGCGCTGCCGGAACCGGCGAAAGCGCGGCCGAGGCCCTTGGCGCTGTTTTCCTTCAGCTGGAAGGCAGCTGCATTGGCGTGGCTGAAAGCGAGGGCGCCGGCGATGCCGACAGCAAGTGCGGTTACGCGGGCGATAGCAGAAGCGGTCATAGTGGAAGCTCTCTCCGTAAACGGTAATGGTCGTTTTGCGCCTGCACTCCCAAGTAGCAAGCTACTTGACAGTGCGCCGGAGTCCCCTCCCGACATACGACGCCGTATGCAGTATCACCCACGCTCGTTAACTAAACAATAACGACGTAAGACATATTCCCAGCCCGCCCCGGGCGGTCCCGGGTTAGGCTTCCGCACTCATGTTCGTCTCCATTCCTTCCAGAAATAAGTCAGGCCTGCGCTGGGCAGTGCCCTTGCTGTGCCTGACCTTGCTGGCCGCCTTCCTGTGGTCAATCTCGCGGCCAGATGAGGCGCGGCGTTCGCTGTGGTTGGACTGGGGCGCGCTGGCCACCGGCCTGGGCAGTGGCCACGACTGGTGGGCAGCTTTGCGCGACGGCAGCGTATTAAGGTTGTTCACCGCCCTGTTCCTGCACGCCGACTGGTCGCATCTGCTCGGCAACCTGGTGTTCCTGCTGATCTTCGGCCTGCCCGCCGAGCGGGTGCTGGGGCCGTGGCGCCTGCTGTTGCTGTTCCTGTTCGGCGGCGCCATCGCCAACCTGGCCGCGCTCTATGTGATCGGCTCACCCGAACGCACCATCATCGGTGCCAGTGGCGCGGTGTCGGCCTTGATGGGCACGTACCTGACCCTGTTCCCACGCGCCAAGCTGGGCGTGGTGCTGCCGTTGGGGTTGTTCCTGGAATTCGTTCGTGCGCCGGCCTTTCTGTTGATCGGCGTGTGGGCGGCCTTGCAGGTGGTGTTCGCCTATATCGGCCCCAGCTTCGGCATGGTGGCCTGGTCGGCGCATGTGGCCGGCTTTTTGTTTGGTGTGGCTTACGGGTTGTATGTGCGTGCGGCGATTGCCAGACGGCTGCGTAAGCGCAAGGGCTTCTAGGGGCGGGCTTTTATTGTGGGAGCGGCGTCAGCCGCGAAGCCGGTGCCCCATCAGGTCACCGGCGTTCCGGCAATTTAAATTATATAGGCTTTGCGGCGGGCGCCCCCGCAAAAAAGGGCCCCAAAAAAACCCCGCGGGGCC
>NZ_JBRREK010000059.1:0-24456 GCF_056760235.1 Stenotrophomonas sp. STEN018 | reverse complement strand
CTCTTGCTCTTCTTCCCCCTCTATTCCTCCTTCCCCCATCCCCCCCCGCCCCCCCGGGCGGGGGCGGCGGGGCTGGCCGGGGGCGCCCCCCCCCCCCCCCCCCCCCGACTGCTATATGAAGAAAGATATCGAGCGCCGGATCCTGCTGGGCAGGATTGCCGGCGTTTTTGGTGTGCGCGGCGAAATCAAGCTTGAGTCCTGGACCGAGCCACGTTCCGCCATTTTCAAATACCAGCCTTGGATTCTGCGTACCCCTGCGGGGCAGGAGTCCGAGCTGACCGGTGTGCGTGGCCGTGACTCGGGCAAGACCCTGGTGGCGACCTTCCCGGGCGTGACCGACCGCGACGTGGCCGAGTCCATGATCGGTACCGAGATCTACATCGCCCGCAGCGCCTTGCCGCCGCCGAGCGCGGATGAGTACTACTGGGTCGATCTGGAAGGCCTGGACGTGCAGACTGTCGAAGGCGTCAAGCTGGGTATTGCCTCGCACCTGTTCAGTACCGGCTCCAACGACGTACTGGTAACGCGCGGCGACCGTGAGCGGATGATCCCGTTCGTGATGGGTGACTTCGTCAAATCCGTGGATTTCGAGGCCAACCTGATCGTGGTCGACTGGGATCCGGAGTTCTAAAGCCTGTGCGTGTAGACGTCATCAGCTTGTTTCCCGAATTTCTTGCCCAATCGGCCGCGCTGGGCGTGGTCGGTCGTGCGCAGGAGCGGGGCCTGCTGGAACTGCATGGTTGGAACCCGCGTGACTATGCCGAGGGCAATTACCGGCGGGTGGACGACCGTCCATTCGGTGGCGGCCCGGGCATGGTGATGCTGATCGAGCCTTTGCGTGCGGCCTTGGCTGCTGCGCGTGCCGCTGATCCGACGCCCGCACCAGTGATTTACCTCAGTCCGCAGGGCCGGCCGCTGGATCAGGCCAAGGTGCGCGAGCTGGCGGCCTTGCCGCGGATGATCCTGCTCTGTGGCCGTTATGAAGGCGTGGACGAGCGCTTTCTGGCGGGCGAGGTGGACGAGGAGATCTCCATCGGTGATTACGTGCTGTCCGGCGGCGAGCTGGGTGCGGCGGTGATCATCGATGCGGTTACCCGTCTGCAGGACGGTGCCTTGAACGACGCCGAATCAGCGGTGCAGGACAGTTTTGAGGGCGATGGTCTGCTCGATTGCCCGCACTTCAGCCATCCGGCCAGCCACCCGCTGGGCGATGTGCCGGACGTGCTGCGCTCCGGCAACCACGCCGCCATTGCCGCCTGGCGCCGCCAGCAATCGCTGCTGCGTACCGCGCTGCGACGCCCGGATCTGCTGGACGAGGCCGGCCTGAACAAGGCCGATCGCAAGCTGCTGGCCGAAGCTCGGCAGGCGCTTGCAGATTCGTTCAAGCAAGCTACTGGCGCCGAGGGCGATCAGTAAGTTAGAATTACGAGTTCCCGTCGGCTGAATGGCCTGACGAGGAGCCAAAACAATAACGTGCAGCGCAATTCGGCGACTGTATGAGCCTAAGCTGTCGATCCGACACGCCCACCCCGAACAAATCGGTGTAACCCAATGAGCAAGCTGAACAAGTCCATCGTCGCGGAATTCGAATCCGCCCAGATCACCCGCGAACTGCCGAAGTTCAGCCAGGGCGACACCGTCGTGGTGAACGTGAAGGTCAAGGAAGGCAACCGTGAGCGCGTCCAGGCATACGAAGGCGTCGTGATCGGCACCAAGAATGCCGGCCTGAACTCCGCCTTCACCGTGCGCAAGATCTCGCACGGCTACGGCGTCGAGCGCGTGTTCCAGACCCACAGCGCCATCATCGACTCGGTCGAAGTGAAGCGTCGCGGTAAGGTTCGCGCCGGTAAGCTGTACTACCTGCGTGGTCTGGAAGGCAAGGCTGCCCGCATCAAGGAAGATCTGGCTGCTGCCCAGCAGGCCAAGGCTGCTCGCCTGGCTGCCAAGGCTGCCGGCTGATAGTCCCGCCAACAGGCTCTGCCTGTTTGCAGCAACGGCCACCTTCGGGTGGCCGTTTGCGTTTGTGGGGTTGGGTGGAGTGAGGGCTGGAAGCTGGGAAGGCTTTGAGGCTCAAAAGCTCAAAAGCTCAAAAGCTCAAAAGCGTAGAAGCCCCCTCATCCGCCCTCCGGGCACCTTCTCCCGCTGGCGGGAGAAGGGACTGCTAGGCTTTTCTGTTATCGGATGGTTGGCCGCGCAGAGCGCAGGCAATGCAGCAGGCCCCAGCAATGCCAGCCTTCCCTTCTCCCGCCTGCGGGAGAAGGTGCCCGGAGGGCGGATGAGGGGGCTTTTGATCCTTGCTTTGGCTTGTAGCTCTGCCGCCGCTCAGCGGAAATGCGCCTCGATCTGCTCCAAGGTCTTACCCTTGGTCTCCGGCAGCCAGAACGCGGCAATCAGGAAGAAGGCGAACGTACACGCCGCCCAGAACAGGAACATGCTGGCGTAGCCGTAATGACCAACCGTCGGCAGGAACACCGCCGCGATCGTGGTCGATACGAACTGGTTGATCAGCAACGCGATGCTCATGCCGTTCGACCGAATCCGGTTAGGCATCAACTCCGACAACGCCAACCAAACACAAACACCTGGGCCCACCGCGAAGAACGCCACGAACACCAGGATGCAGGCCGCTACCGCCCAGCCATGCGAAGCCGGCGGCACTGCGCCGACCCAGGCTTGCTCGATGCGCAGGGGAGCATTGGCGGCCGCGCTCGGGTCCGGGAACGGATTCAGATGCAGGCTGCGGAAGAAACGCCCGATCACACTGTCGGCGCGCACCGTACCGGAGCGTTCGATCAGCAACTGCTGATCACTGGGATTGTCGCTGCGCAGCGAGCGTACATCGCTGAAGCCGCCATAGCTCCATGACACCGTCAGCTGCGAGGGCTGTCCATCGCGATTGCGGGTACCGGCCAGCTGATGCCATTGCGCCGCATCCAGCTGCAACTGCAGGCCATCGGCCTGCACCGCATGCTGCAACACCTGCTGCACATCGGCGCGGCCCTGTTCGGCTTTGAAGAACAGCATTGCTGCAGCCAACAGGGCAAGACAGATGCCGCCACTGCCGATCATCAACAGGAACTTGCGCCCTTTGCGATCGACCAGGAACAAGGCGACCAAGGTCATGATGACGTTGAGCAGCTTGATCGCCACATCCGCACCGTTCGCAGCTGCGCCCGGCAGACCGGCTTGATTGAGGATATTGACCGCGTAAGCGAGGATCGAGTTGATGCCGGTGGCCTGGGTGAAGGCCAGCACCAGGCAGGCCAGCACGAACGGCACCATGTAGCGGCGGCTGAACAGCCGGTCGCGCTCGCCATCGGCCTTGGCCGTCACCGGATTCTGGATCTGTGCCAGCGTGGCTTCCACCTGCGATGCCGGCAGCGTTGCCTGCAGGCCGCGACGCGCGGCATCGATGCGGCCACGGCGTACCAGCCAGCGCGGTGATTCGTTGAGCCAGAACAGGCCGATGCAGAACACCACGCCCGGCAGCAGGCAGGTCCAGAAAATCGTGCGCCAAGCCTGATCCTTCACTGCGAACAGATGCTGTGCCTGCTGCACCAGTGGCATGTTGCGCACCGACTCGGCCGCGGCATCCACCGAGTGCGCCTGATACAGACCGATCAAGGCGGCCAGCACCAGGCCAACCGTCAGTAGCAGCTGGAACATCGCTGCGCCGCGGCCGCGTCGTTCCGGTCCCAGTACTTCGGCCAGATACAAAGGCACCACCACGCCGATCAGACCGCCGCTGATGCCTTGCAGCAGGCGACCCAGCAGCAGCGGCGTGTAGCCGGAGGCCAGCGCCATGATCGGGATGCTGGCGGTGAACAGCACGCCGGCGAGCATCATCGCGCCGCGTCGGCCGATCAGGTCGGCGATCATGCCGGCGAACAGCGATGACAACACACTGCCCAGCAATACCGCCGCGACCACGAAGCCCATCTGTTGGCTGCTCAGCTGCCAGGCATGGCTGGCGGTGGCTTCCAGATAGGGCAGGGCGCCGGCAATGATGCCGATGTCGATGCCGTACAACAGGCCACCGAGGCCGGCGATGAAAAGGAGATAGCGCACGGGCCAACGCGGCGCGGCGTCGGTGGCGGGCACGGCAAAAGTGGTGTCGGTCATCGGCGCGTTCCTGGGGCTGGTTTTGTAGTGCCGAGCCATGCTCGGCTGCACTTCGTTCCGGTGTATGCGCTGCCGGATCGCGCCGCGCTTTCGCGCGGTTTGCCGAGCATGGCTCGGCACTACATGGAGCGGGTCAGCTTGGGTCGATTGGCTGGCCGCCGACCCATACCTGTTGCAACTTCAATTGCGGGTCCAGCACCACCATGTCCGCGCGCAGGCCCGGGGCGATGCGGCCGCGATCTTCCAGGCCCAGATAGTCAGCTTGGATGCTTGAAACACGTTGCGAGGCGTCGGCCAGTTCCAAGCCGACATCGACCAGATTGCGCAGTGCTTGATCCATGGTCAGTGCGCTGCCGGCCAGCGAGCCGGTGGAGAGCCGCACGCAGCCCATGCACTTGTGCACGCGTTGTTCGCCCAGCGCGTATTCGCCATCGGGCATGCCGGTGGCGGCGGTGGCATCGGTGACGGCATACAGGCGCGGGATCGCGCGCACGGCCATGCGGATCGCGCCGCGATGCACATGCTGCAGGTCGGGAATCAGCTCGGCGTATTCGGCATGCGCCAATGCGGCAGCAGCGATACCGGGCTGGTAATGATCAACGCCGGTCATGCCGTTGAACAGATGGGTGAAGCCAACCGCGCCTGCCTGCAATGCGGCTACCGCATCGTCGTACGTGCCGGCGCTATGGCCGATCTGCACGCGGATGCCCATTGCTGCCAGCGCCGGAATCAAAGCCGTGTGCTGGCCGATTTCCGGCGCAATGGTCAGCACCTTGATCGGCGCCAATGCATGCAGGTGTTGCACCGACTCCAACGTCGCTTCCAGCGTGCGCGGCGGCTGCGCGCCCAAGCGCTGCGGGCTGATGAAGGGGCCTTCCAGATGCACGCCGATGATCTGTGCGGCGTCTGCATCCGGCGTCTCCATCACCTGCGCAACGCCACGCAGGGCGTTCTCGATCTCGGCGTACTCGGCGGTCATCGTCGTGCCGAGCAGGGTGGTGGTGCCGTAGCGGGCATGGGTGCGGGCGATGCGACGGGCAACATCACCGCCCTGCATCAAATCCACGCCAGCCGCGCCATGCACATGCAGGTCGATGAAACCGGGCAGGATGATAGGCAGGTCGCCGCCATCACCCGCATGGTCTTCTACTTCCAACGTGCGCAGCTGCTGATCGAAATGGACGTGGCCGCGGCGCCAGCCCAGCGGGGTGAGGATGCGGCCGTACAGGCTTTGGGTATCGGTCATAGCGGTGGCTCGGCGGTGATTACTTCGATGCCCTGACGTTGCAGCCCTTCGCGGGTTGCCTCGTCCATGCCGGGGTCGGTGATGATGGCGTGGATCTGGTCGAGGCGGGCGATGCGGTGCAGGCTGACCCGGCCAAATTTGGAGGCGTCGGTCAGTACCACGATGCGGCGTGCGCGCTCGACCATGCGGTGATTGAGGCGGGCTTCGGCTTCGTCATGGGTGGTCAGGCCGAACTGCAGGTCAAGACCATCCACGCCGAGGAACAAGGTGTCGAAGCTGTAGGAGGTGAGGCTGGCTTCGGCCTGGCTGCCCTGCAGCGACAGCGACTGCTTGCGCAGCAGGCCGCCGGTCAGCAGCACGTTGACCGCCGGTGCGTTGGCCAGCTCCCAGGCGATGTTCAAACCATTGGTCATCACCGTGACATCGCGGTGATCGCGCAGATGGCGGGCCAGGGTCATGGTGGTGGAGCCGGAGTCGATGATGATGTTGTCGCCGGGTTGCACCAGCTGCGCGGCGCGCATGCCGATGGATTCCTTCAGCGACAGGTTCAGCGCATCTTTCTCATGGATGTCCTGTTCCTGCGGCGGCATCCGTACCAGCGTTGCGCCGCCGTGGGTGCGCGTGGCCAGGCCCTGGGCCTCGAAATGGCCCAGGTCGGTACGGATGGTCACCGCCGACACGCCGAACTGATCAACCAGTTCGGCGACCTGCACCGAGCCTTGGTCGATCAGGCGTTGCAGGATCTGCTGTCGGCGGGGACGGGTATTGCGCATGGTCAGCTCTCTTGTGCGTTTGAAAGCGGAGATTAACCGTTCGCAAGGTTTGCGGCGCGCGAACTTTCGCTTTGCTTGCGAGTACCCGCTTGGTTGGCGCTGCATGCACGTGCGTATTCGCCCAGGCACTGGCCGACGCGATGCTGCACCAAGGCGGCTGGGGTGGCGGCCAGTTGGCCTTCGCGTACGGCCACATACTGGCCCGGCAGGTATTGGCTGAGCAGTACCAGCGGCGGGGTGTGCTGTTCCAAGTTGGCAAACAGCGTCTGCACGGCCTGCAGCAGCTCCGGCTCGCCCCAGTAGTAGCGGCAGCGGTCGCTGAAGGCATAGGAACGCAGCAGGCGCAGCGTGGCTTCGTCGCCGTGGTAATACGCCTGCCAGTTTTTCGGCTTGGCCAGCATCACCTGTTCCAGCACCTGCGGCAGCCTGGAGCACCGCTCGGAGGGCAGCAGCTCGGCTTCGATCGCGGCGAGTGCGAACAAGGCTTCGCGGTAGGCGAAGGTCGCGGCTGGGCCGACCTTGAGGATGGCGAAGTGATCGCGCACCAGCGCATGCAGGCCGGACTCGCGCTGGTAGTCAGTGGAGTGCGCTTCAAACACGATGCGCGGCTGCTGTTCGAGGAAGTCCGCCAGCTCACTGGCAGCGGCGGCATCGTATTCGTGCACGCTGCTGTGGTCGAAGTCCACGCCCGGCTGCACCACCATTGCAATGACGCGCTGCCACGCATCGCTCAGTTCCGGCGTGTCGAATGCCTGCTGGTGGATGGCCAGGGTCTGCGCGGCAGCGGCCGGCGTGGTGACAGCCAGACCGCCTGCCAGCGAGGCTTCGCCACCGGGGATCGGCACTTCAGTACCGATCACGTAGACCGGCGGCGGCAGGCCATTGGCCTTGGCGGTCGCTTCGGCGATGACCGCAAGTTCGGCCGAGCGTGCGGCGACGGTGGCGTCGGCCAGGGGCGTCGGATCATCGGCGCAGGACATGCTGCAGTCCAGATGGATCTTGTGGAAGCCGGCGGCGACATAGGCCTCGATCAGCACGCGGGCGTTAGCCATCGCTTCTGCGGCCGGCTGCTTTTGCCAGGCATTGGGACCGAGATGATCGCCGCCCAGGATCAGCTGCCCGCGCGGGAAGCCTTCCTCATCGGCGAGTGCTTCCACATAGGCGCGGTATTGCGGCGGGGTCATGCCGGTGTAACCGCCGAACTGGTCAACCTGGTTGGAGGTGGCTTCGATCAGCAGCACGGTGCCGTGCTGCGCGGCCACATGCATTGCAGCGCGCAACACCTGTTCGTTGCTGCAGCAGACGCTGTACAGGCCGACGTTGTGGCCTTGGCGATGAGAGGCAAGCAGGGATTGCAGCGGTGACATGGTCAAGCTCCGGGAATCAGGTAAGCGGGTTGGCAGGCGAGCAGGGCGGCACCACGGGCACCGCCGGCATCGCCGAAACGCGGTGGCACGATTGGAGGTACTTCGACGCCCTTGAACAGATGTGCGGCGATGGCCGCAGGCAGCTGCTGGTACAGCGGCGCGTATTGCGACAGGCCGCCGCCGAGCACGATGACGTGCGGATCCAGTGCAAGGATCAAGGCAGCGAAACTATGGCCGAGCAGATCGCGATGGATATCCAGCGCCTGCATGGCGCGGATGTCGCCCGTTTCGGCGTGGGCGATGACCTCGCTGGCGTTGGCAGCCTTGCCGCCAAGATGCTGTTCGATCATCGCCACGCCACTGCCAGAGACATAGCGCTCCACGCAGCCACGCAGGCCGCAGCCACAATCCAGCAGCGGCAAACCATGCCGCTGCAGCAGATCGGCTGGCACGCTCCAGTGGCCCCATTCGCCGGCCAGGCCGTTGAAGCCGCTGACCAGCTTGCCGTGCAGGCAGTAACCGCCGCCGGCGCCAGTGCCGAGGATGGCGCCAAACATGCTGGCGTAGCCGTCGGCAGCACCGCCGTGTGCTTCGGACAATGCAAAACACTGCAGGTCGTTGCCGAAATGCAGCGGCCGTTGCAGGCGCGCCTGCAGATCAGCGCTGACGCATTGGCCAGTCAGTGCCGGTACGTTGGCACTGAGCTGGCGGCCACTGCGGCGTTCGCGCACGCCGGGCAGGGCAATGCCGATGGCTTCGGCATGTTGCCCGAGCTCCGCGTCTGCTTCTGCAACCAGCGTTTCCACGGCCTGCAGGAAGCTGCTGTAGTCGCCCTGCGGGGTGGCAATGCGTTTACGCCACGCGACCTGCAGGGCGGCATCGCAGGCCACCAGTTCAATCTTGGTACCGCCGATGTCGATGCCGTAACAGGCCGGGGCGCGGGTATCAGCCATGGTGGATGGTGACGCCCTTGACCACGCGGTTGACGGTGCCGTCCGGGAACGGATTGTCGGGAGTCAGTCCGAGTGCAGCTGAGCGCTGCAGGGCGTACAGCTGGGCAAACGGCAGCCACACCGGCGCCAACCAGCTGTCCGGCAGGGCAGGCACGGACAAGGTGTAGTCGTCGTGGATGCCCAGATCCGAATGCGGGCCGATCGACAGTACCTTGCCGGCAACGCCATCACCGCGCAGTTCTTCCAGCAGGTCCTGTTCGTAGCGTCGTGCCAGCGGCTCGGCGCTGCGCAGTACCACCACCAGCGTTTCATCATTGAGCGTGGACTTGGGGCCGTGGCGGAAACCCAGCGGCGTATTGGCCAGTGCCAGCACGCGGCCGGCAGTGAGTTCCAACACCTTCAGCGCGGCTTCGCGGGCCAGCGCTTCGAGCGGGCCACTGCCCAGATAGATAACGCGGTTGTACGGCTGCGCAGCGAGTGCGGCAACCGACGCATCCCAGTTGCTCAAGCCCTGGCGCGCGAGTGCGGCAACCTGCTGCAGGCGCTGTACACGCTCGGCCCACGGCGCACTGTCGAACACGGTCAGTGCGGTCAGCAGCATGCAGCTCAGGCTGCTGGTCATGGCGAAGGCGCGGTCGCAGCTGGCGGCCGGCATCAGCAGCGTGCAGGTGTCGTCGCGGCCGGCGCCACGGCGGGCCAGTTCGCCTTCGGCATTGCAGGTGATGTCGAGGAAGCGGGCATCGTCGACATCGGCGCGGACGCGGTCGACGGCAGCCACGCTTTCCGGGCTGGAACCGCTGCGGCCGAACGACACCAGCAGGGTCGGGCGGTCGCGATGCAGGTATAGCGCAGGGTGGGTGAGGAGGCTGGTGGTGTGCACGGCGCGCACTTCGGCCGGCCACTGCGCGTTGATGGTGTCGGCCACCATCTCGGCGATGAAGCCCGAGCTGCCGGCGCCGGTGAAGATCACCCGTTGCCGCGGATCGGACAGGCGTTGGCCGAGGAAAGCCTGCAGGCGCGTGCTGGCCTGTTGCAGATCGGTGGCAAGGGTTTCCCACAGCGCGGGCTGCTGGGCGATTTCGGTAGCGGTATCGGCTCCGCCCAGGCGCTGCCAGGCGGTCAGATCGTGAAGCAGGGTGGCATCCATGTGTGATTCCTGATTGGCCAGCGCACCATCTTTCTTTTCTTTCGAAATGTCAAATACCGAAAGTAAAACGAAAGAAATAATTCAATTCGACTTTGTTCTCTTGAGAATCGTCCGAAGCGAAAGGTTTCCCGGGAAACCCTTTCGCAGCAATGAATACGCTCAGCTTGATGATGTGAAAGTTGCTGCTCCGCACCATCTTTCGATTGCAAGAAATCTTACTTACCTTTTGCTTTCATTTTGTTGACATCTTTCGATTTCCTGCCCTAGAGTCGGCGCACTCGGTTTCGAAACGCCCGTTGAACGGGTTGGAGGCAAGGTGGAACACTGCGTTCGTCAATCGCCGCTGTTGCTGGCGCTGCTTTCGGCCTTGTTGTTGCCGGCAGTGACCGCACAGGCCGAACCCATCGGCAATCTGCGCTCCGTCACCGCCAGTGATGGCCGCGACGGTGTGCGTGCCTGGGACGTACGCAGCGATAACGGCAGCACCCTGCGCATCGAGGTGTTGGCCAACGACATCGTGCATGTACAGGCCGGTCGCAACGGCAAGCTGACCGGCGCAGGCGACAAGGCCGCGCCCATCGTGTTGCCGCAGCCCGTGCAGCAGGTGCAGGCGCAGTTGGAAGAAGACGCGCAGGAAATCCGCGTGCGTACCCCGGCGCTGGTCCTGCATGTGCAGCGGCAGCCCTTGCAGCTGCGGCTGGAGCGTCTGGACGGCGGCAAGCCGGTGTCGCTATGGCAGGAGCAGCAGCCATTGGATCTGGGTGCCGAGCAGAGCGTGCAGGTGTTGTCCTCGCAGGCCGATGAAGCCTTCTACGGTGGCGGCCAGCAGAACGGCCGTTTCCAGTTCAAGGGCCGCGAACTTGAAGTTTCCTATTCCGGTGGCTGGGAAGAGGGCGACCGCCCGAGCCCGGCGCCGATGCTGCTCAGCTCGCGTGGCTGGGGCATGTTGCGCAATACCTGGAGCGACGGCAGCTACGACCTGCGTCAGCCCGATCAAGCAACGTTGCTGCATCGCGAAGATCGCTTCGATGCCTATTACTTCGTCGGCAACGATCTTCAGCGCCTGCTGGAACGCTATACGCAGTTGACCGGCCGGCCGAACATGGTTGCGCGCTGGGCGCTGTCCTACGGCGATGCCGATTGCTACAACGATGGTGACAACGTCAAGAAGCCGGGCAGCGTGCCTGAAGGCTGGAGCGATGGCCCGACTGGTACGACCATCGATGTGGTCAACAGCGTCGCTGCCAAGTACCGCGAAAACGATATGCCGGGCGGCTGGATCCTGCCCAACGACGGCTACGGCTGCGGCTACAAGCAGCTGCCGGAAACCGCGCAAGGCTTGGCCAAATACGGCTTCAAGACCGGTCTGTGGACCGAGAACGGCGTCGACAAGATTGCCTGGGAAGTCGGCAAGGCCGGCAGCCGCGTGCAGAAGCTGGACGTGGCCTGGACCGGTCAGGGCTATCAGTTCGCGATGGATGCGAATCGCCAGGCATTCGACGGCATCCTCAACAATTCCGACTCGCGTCCGTTCCTGTGGACGGTGATGGGTTGGGCTGGCATCCAGCGCTACGCGGTGGCGTGGACCGGTGACCAGAGCAGCAGCTGGGATTACATCCGCTGGCACGTGCCGACCCTGGTGGGTTCGGGCCTGTCGGGTATGGCCTATGCCAGCGGCGACGTCGATGCGATTTTCGGCGGCAGCGCCGAAACCTTCACCCGCGATCTGCAGTGGAAGACCTTCACGCCGGTGCTGATGGGTATGTCCGGCTGGTCGTCCAACGCGCGCAAGCATCCGTGGTGGTTCGACGAACCCTACCGCTCGATCAACCGCGACTACCTCAAGCTGAAAATGCGTCTGACCCCGTACATGTACGGGCTGGTGCATGACGCCGCACAAAGCGGTGCACCGCCGGTGCGCGGGCTGATGTGGGACAACCCGCAGGACCC
The DNA here is from genome assembly GCF_056760235.1 of Stenotrophomonas sp. STEN018. Lineage (NCBI taxonomy): Bacteria > Pseudomonadati > Pseudomonadota > Gammaproteobacteria > Lysobacterales > Lysobacteraceae > Stenotrophomonas > Stenotrophomonas sp. STEN018. Next base: position 12,898 of record NZ_JBRREK010000059.1, on the reverse strand, counting down.
GCACGCGCAGGACGAAACCTATAAGTACCAGTTCCTACTCGGCCGCGATCTGCTGGTTGCGCCGGTTTATCGCAGCCAGGCTGCAAGCCGTGGCTGGCGCCGCGATATCCATCTGCCTGCGGGCGGCTGGTACGACTATTGGGATGGCCGCCATCTGCAGGCCGGTGCTGCCGGCAAGCAACTCGACCGTCCGGTTGAACTGGCGACGCTGCCGGTATTCGTGCGCGCCGGTGCGATCCTGCCGATGTATCCGGAGATGTTGTTCGACGGCGAAAAGCCGCTGGATGAAGTGACCTTCGATCTGTACCCGCAGGGCGCATCCAGCTACACACTGTACGAAGACGATGGCAGCACCCGCCGCTACCAGAAGGGCGAGTCGAGCACGCAGCAGATCCGCGTACAGGCACCGGCGCAGGGCAGTGGCCCGGTGCAGGTGGAGATCGCGCCGGTGCAAGGTGAATATCAAGGTCAGCTGGCACAGCGTCGTTACGGTCTGCGCGTGTTGAATCGCACTGCCCCGACAGTCGTGCAGTTGGATGGCCGCGCGCTGCCCAAGCTGGCTGATGCCGCTGCGCTTCAGGCGGCCAGCGAAGGCTGGTACTTCGATGGCAAGGAACGCAAGGGCACGCTGCATGTGCGCACTGCCAGCCAGGATATCCGCGCGCCACTGAAGCTGCAGCTGGATTTCCCGGTTGCCGCCGCGCTGGCCGATGACGTCTTCCCGAACGCACCGGAATTGGGTCGCGCGCTGCCTTCCGACAGCCTGCTGGTGGTCAACCGTCCGGCCGAAGAGCCCGGCCATCCGCTGGAAAATGCCTTCGACGACGATCCGGCAACTTGGTTCCGCAGCGTGCGCAACCAAGCCATCCGCACCGGCGCCCATGAGTGGGTGGTGGGCTTTGGCGAGCGCAAGCTGATCGACGGTATCGAGCTGGCACCGCGCAACGACCAGCACTGGAAGCACGGTCAGGTGCGTGATTACGAAATCTACATGGCCGACAGCAATGGCGAGTGGGGCAAGCCGATTGCTACGGGTCACCTGCAGCTGAAGCAGGAGCTGCAGCGCATCGACTTCCCTGCCCACGCAGGCCGCCTGCTGCGCTTCCGCGTGCTCAGCGTGCAGAACCCGGATGGCGATGGCGCAAGTGGCGCTGATCCGATGGTGACCGCAGCACAGGGCAGCACCGCACGTGCGGTGGATGCGCTGCAGCCGCGCGATGTCGGTCCGATTGCGCTGTCCACCTTCCATATCCTCGAGCAGCAAACGGCTGAGCGGCCGGCGCGACAGCTATACCTCTCCCAGCTGCCGATGCCGGCCGTATTGGCCGCCCAGGTGCATGCAGACCGCTCGTTCGCCGCTGCGGTGCCAATGCGCATGAACGGCCTGCAGTTCCGCCGTGGCCTCGGCGTCGGCGCCCAAAGCCGCATCGAAATGAGCTTGAAGGGCCAATGGAAAACACTGCGCGCCGATCTGGGCGTGGATGACCAATGCCGTCAGGCCGGTGGTCTGCAGTTCCAGGTATGGGGCGATGACCGCCTGCTCTATGACAGCGGCTTTGTGAAAGCGCCGGGCGTGGTCAAGCCCGAGCTCGACATCCGCGGTCTGTCCAAGTTGAGTCTGCGCACCTTGGGCGCGCAGGGGAGCCAACCGTCCCAGGTCTGCGCCAACTGGGCCAATGCCGTACTGATAGGCGAGGAGGGCGATTCCGCCGACATCCTCGCCCCATGACCCACCCGTAACACCGCTCCTTCCACCGGATTACCCCGGCTACGGTCCAAGAACCGTGGCATGGGATCGCTTTGCCCGCCAACTGCTGTTTTTTTGCGTGCCCTTGCCAGGAGAGAACCCCGATGTTGCCAGCCAATCGCAGTGCCAAACGCTGTTTGCAAGCCCCGTTATCGTTGGCTGTCGCCAGCGTGTTGTTCGCCATCGCCGCCCCCGCGTTCGCGCAGGACAAGGCTGAAAAGGAAAAGGACAAGACCACCGAGCTGTCCCGCATCGAGGTCACTGGTTCCAACATCCGTCGTACCGATGTGGAAACCGCATCGCCGGTGCAGGTGATCAGCAAGCAGGACATCGAAAACATGGGCGCGCGCACGCTGTTGCAGGTGCTCGACAACCTGCCGGCAGCACGACCGGGTCAGGTCGATTCCAAGTCGCTGTTCAGCGGTTCCGACGGTGCTTCGCAGGCCAACCTGCGTGGCCTCGGCGCACAGGGCACGCTGGTGCTGTTGAATGGTCGGCGCCTGTCGTACTACGGTGCGCCGGCGGGCTTCCAGACCCAGTTCGTCAACATCGATGCCATTCCTGCGGCCGTCATCGAGCGCATGGAAGTGCTGACCGATGGCGCATCGGCTGTGTACGGCACCGATGCGGTGGCCGGCGTCATCAACGTCATCACCAAGAGCAGCTACCAGGGCCTGGAAGTCAGCGGCACCTGGGACACCGCCTCGCGCTTTGATTCCTTCGGCGAAAAACAGGCCAGCGTCACCGGCGGTTTCGGCGACATGGCCGAGGACGGCTACAACGTCTATGCCAGCGTCAATCTGTATGAGCGCGACGGCATTCCGGACAGTGAGTGGTACCTCAAGCACCCGGGCCAGTTCTACGTCAACACGCCGGACTACATCAAGAATCTGCGGCTGGATACCGGCAGCGCGCCGGGCGTGTTCAACCCAGGCTATTACTACGCCATCGATCCGGTCACCGGCGTGCGCAAGGACGAGGCCGCACCGGGCTGCAACAACGTGCTGCAGGTCAGCAGTGGCACCCGTTGCATCTGGCAGACCTGGATGAACCGGCAGATCAACGGCGGCGCGGATTCCAAGCGTGTCACTGCCTACGTCAATGGTCATTACCAGCTCAATGACAGCACCGAGGCATTCGCCGAAGTCACCTATACCGACATCGACCTGCACGCCAATGGCGGTACGCCGCGTGCTTATGGCACCACCACCGGCAATCCGCAGAGCTGGTTCTCGCGCAACACCGGCAATACGGTCAACCAGTTCCTGACCCCATGGTTGGGCCCGAACAACGAATACAACCACGCCAGCCCGGAGTTGAAGGCGATGAATGGCGGCGTGATCGGTTTGGGTTACCTGCTGCAGGACGTCGGCGGTGGCCACTTCGGCCAGCGCAATACCGACGACAGCTACCGTGTGGTGGCGGGCCTGCGTGGTGCTGCCGGCGACTGGAACTGGGAAACCGCTTTCGCCACCGCAGGTTCGCACTCGGTCACCTACCAGACCACCAACGTCAACCTGAAGGGCTTCGAGAAAGCCTTCGGTCCGTACACCATCGATCCGGGTACCGGCCGCGTCATCATCTCCGACCACCCGGCCTATAAGTTCGGCCAGATCAGTGAAGCCAATGCGGCGCTGATCCGCGAAGCCTTCCCGACCTTCGACATCGAGTCGTGGACCCGCCTGCACACCCTGGACGGCAAGATCGAAGGCCCGCTGTTCAACATGCCGGCCGGTGAAGTGCGCGCGGCATTCGGCTTCAATGCCACCCGCGAGACCTTCTACACGCCGGGCAACCCGGATGCAGCAAACGGCCTGATCACCCAGCAGGGCGGCTCGTGGTTCGACGGCAAGCGCAACACCTACGCGCTGTTCGCCGAAGCGGTGGCACCGCTCACCGACAAGTTGGAAATGGACCTGGCACTGCGCCTGGACAAGTACCCGGGCTTCAGCGCCAATGCCGCGCCGAAGATCGGCCTGAAGTACCAGGCGCTGCCGCAGTTGATGCTGCGTGGTACCTATTCGGAAGGCTTCCGTGCACCCAGCCTGGCCGAGGCCGGCAGCGGCGGCGTGTATGCGCAGATCGGTGGTTACCGTGATGAGGTCCGTTGCGCCGAAACCAATGCGATTGCCGGCTTGCTGCGGCAGTCCAACCGTGTTGTCGACAAGGACCTGGGCAATAGCCTGTGGAACAGCGATTGCGCCCGCAACGTGGCGCGCATGACCCAGCCCAACCAGGACCTGAAGCCGGAGAAGGCGAAGATCGCCACGCTGGGCTTCGTGCTGGAGCCGACCGATTGGTTGTCGGTGTCGGCCGATTACTGGTTCGTGTACCGCCGTGATGAAATCGTCGCACCGGATTACAGCAAGGAAGAGGACATCGACTCGATGACCCGCTTCCCGATCACCGAGTCCGACAAATCCAACCTCGCTGCACTGGCTGCGATGTGCAGCGACCCGGCCAGCGGCGTCACCTGTCCGGGTACGCTGCCGGGCTATAGCATCGGCAACGTGGCGAGCGTGATCGGCCAGTACAGCAACCGTGGCCGCACCCTGATCGACGGCTTCGACGTGGATCTGCGCAGCCGCTTCGACCTGGGTCAATGGGGCCGCCTGAACATCGGTGTGGCAGCTACCATCGCCAACCGCAACATGTACAACTCCGACAACGGTGACGGCTGGTACTACGGCAACCTGGTTGGCTATTACAACAACCCGAAGGTGCGCGCCACGTTCAATACCAACTGGACGTATGGCAAGTGGGATACCGGTTTCTACGTCAACTATGTCGGCGGCACCAAGTGGGCCTACGACCGCATCGACGCGCAGGACAACAATGCGCAGACCTGCACCGGCAGCTTCCTCGACCTGGCCCCCGGCCATTGCGGTGGGGCACCGGCGTGGTGGACGGCAAACCTGAGCGTGAACTGGCGTCCGATCGAGAAGCTGAGCGTCGGTGTGACCGTCAAGAACCTGTTCAACCGCCTGCCGTTCTACGATCCGAACGACTGGATGAACTTCTCCGGCTATGCCAACAACTTTGGTCGCATCTACAGCGTGACCGCCACCTACAAGTTCTGATCCACCGCAGCAGCGCTTCCCCCTCATGCATTGCATGAGGGGGAAGACAGTGACACCGTCAGCACGGTCGTGGCAGACCTGCCATCACCGGCACGACCCATGAAAGAGGAAACACAATGAAGCGTAGGGAATTCATCATGGCCAGCGCGGCCCTGGCCGCCACCAGCCTGCTGCCGGAAACGCCGGCCTGGGCACGTGGCCGCAAAGTGCGTCTGGGCGTGATCGGCACCGGCATGCGCGGTCTGGTATTGCTGAAGGAACTGGTGCGCCGCGACGACGTGGAAGTGGTTGCCGTGTGCGACATCGAGCCGATCATGCTCGGCCGCGCCATGGACATGGTGGCCAAGGCCGGCAAGCCGGCACCGCAGGCCTATGGCGCTGACCGTGACCAGAATGCCTGGAAGCGCCTGCTGGAGCAGCGTGGCCTGGACGGCGTGATTATCGCCACCCCGTGGGAACTGCATGCACCGATGGCGATTGCCGCGATGCAGGCCAAGGTCGCTGTGGGCTGCGAAGTGGTCGCCGGTATTACCCTGCAGGACCATTGGGATGTACTTAATACCCAGCTCAGCACCGGTACGCCGTACATGCTGCTGGAGAACGTCTGCTATCGCCGCGACGTGATGGCCGCGCTGCAGATGGTGCGCCAAGGCCTGTTCGGCGAACTGGTGCACCTGCAGGGTGGTTACCAGCACGACCTGCGCGGGGTGAAGTTCAACTCGGGCGACCCGTCGCAGCCCTACGACAGCGGCGTGGAGTTCGGCGCCAAGGGGTGGTCGGAAGCACGCTGGCGCACCGAGCATTCGGTGCAGCGCAATGGCGAGTTGTATCCCAGCCACGGCATCGGCCCGTGTGCGATGTATACCGGCATCAACCGCGGCAATCGCTTCACCCATATCAATGCCTTCGCGAGCAAGGCGCGCGGTCTGCATGACTACACCGTGGCCAAAAGCGGTGGCACCACCCATCCCAGCACCAAGGTCAAGTTCAAGCTCGGCGACATCGTCACCACCACGCTGGCCTGCGAGAACGGCGAGACCATCCTGCTGCAGCACGACACCTCCCTGCCGCGCCCGTATTCGATGGGCTTCCGCGTGCAGGGCACCAAGGGCCTGTGGATGGACGTCAACCACGGGATCCATATCGAAGGCCGCAGTCCGCCGCACCAGTGGGAAGAGTTCAAGACCTACCAGGACCAGTACGAGCATCCGCTGTGGAAGCAGCATGCCGATACCGCCGCCAGTGCTGGTCACGGCGGCATGGACTGGTTCGTGATCCATGCGTTTGTCGAGGCACTGAAGGCCAAGGCTCCGATGCCGATCGACATCTACGATGCCGTGACCTGGAGTGCGATCACCCCGTTGTCCGAGCAGTCGATTGCCAACAGCTTCCAGACCCTGGAGTTCCCGGACTTCACCAAGGGCCTGTGGCAGCAGCGCAAGCCGATCTTTGCCTTCGACGGCAGTTATTGATCAGCCGTAACTGTAGTGCCGAGCCATGCTCGGCAAAGGCTCCACATCTAGTGCCGAGCCATGCTCGGCTGAGGCTTCACCGGTAATGCCCCTGCCGAGCATGGCTCGGCACTACAGGTCGGGCGCGCCGGTTTCAGCCCCCTCCCTTGCGCCGGAGGCGTAGGGGAGGGCCGGGAGGGGTTGAGCTCTTCGCCTTTCCAGCACTGCCAGCTTCGCGGCTGACGCCGCTCCTACAACGCTGTCTAGCGTTCCAATTCCACGTCAGGATCCGCCACCGGCGACGGCGGCGTCGCCGGCACTTCCGCCGGGGTGGCCTGCGCTGGCTTGTCGAGGATGCTGGCGCTGCGCCAGTTGCCCCAGCGGTAATAGGCCATGATCATCAGCATCGAGCACAGCGCGCTGATCGGGAAGCTCCACCAGATCGCATCGGCGCCAAAGCGCGGCTGCAGCCACAGTGCGAACGGCACGCGGATGCCCCACATGCCGATTGCCAGGATCAACAGCGGTGGCAGCACCGCGCCGGTGGAACGGACCACGCCAGACAGCACGAAGTTGACACCGAAGAACAGGAACGACCACACCGCGATGTGATTCAGATGGCGGCCGATCTCCAGCGCCTCGCTGGCAGCTGGCAGGAACAACGCCAAGGTGCTGCGATCAAACAGGATGATCGGCGCGATCAAGGCACCGGTCAGCAGGAAGTTGAACAGCACACCGGTACGAGCAGTGGCCTCCACCCGTGGCCAAAGGCCGGCGCCCACATTCTGCGCGGCCATCGTCGAGCAGGCAGCACCAATCGCCATTGCCGGCATCTGCACGTAGGTCCACAGCTGCATCGCAGCGCCATAGGCCGAGGCGGTTTCCACGCCATAGCCATTGACCATGCTGATCATCATGATCATCGCCAGCGAGATCAGGATCATCTGCAGGCCCATCGGCACACCCTTGACCACCAGTGCCTTGAGAATGACGGTGTCGATCTTCAGTAGGCCGATGTCCTTGCGCCCGAGCCACAACATATGCCGCTTGTTGCGTAGATAAAGCATCAGGCTGGCCAGCGCCAAGGCCTGCGAAAAAAACGTGGCCCAGGCTGCACCAGCAATGCCAAGTTCCGGAAATGGGCCGACGCCAAAGATCAGCAGCGGGTTGAAGGCGATATCCAGCAGCACTGCCAGCAGCAGGAAGCGGAACGGCGTGCGCGCATCGCCGGCACCGCGCAGCGCGGCGGTGATGAAGGCAAACGCGTACAACAAGGGCATCGCCAGGAAGATCACCTTCAAGTAGGCGTCGGCCATCGGCAGCGATTCAGCCGGCGTACCCATCGCCACCAGCAAGCGGTGTGACAGGAACCACCCCAGCACCGCGATGACCGCAGACAGGCTGATGAAGAAGGTGGCGCTGGTGCCCATCACCCGCCGCGCCTGCGCCAGGTCCTTGGCGCCGATGGACTGGCCGATCAGGATGGTGGCGGCCATGCCGATGCCGAACACCGAGCCGATCAGGAAGAACATGATGTTGTTGGCGTTGGCGGTGGCGGTCAGCGCCGCCTCGCCGAGGAACTTGCCCACCCAGATGGCATTGACCGACCCGTTCAGCGACTGTGCGATGTTGCCAGCCAGAATGGGTAGCGCGAACATCAGCAGGCTGGTGCCGATCGGGCCTTCGGTCAGCGAGCGGGTTTGCTTGGTTTTCGACATGGGCAACGCTGTCCGGATGTGGGCTGGCACACTAGCATCTTGCGGGTGAGGGTGCCGGAGTCAGGTATCAACGGTTGGTGGCTTACACAGGAGTCATGGCAACGCGATGAGTGGTGACGTCGTAGTGGTAGCAAGCATTCGTCTTGATGTGTGGCTGTGGGCCGCACGTTTCTTCAAAACCCGCAGCCTGGCCAAACAGGCGGTGGATACCGGCAAGGTGGATGTGCAAGGGCAGCGCCCCAAGTCGTCCCGCGCCATTCGCGTGGGTGACGCGCTGCGGGTGCAACGTGGCGATGAGATATTCGAGATCGCGGTACGCGGGCTGAGTGACAAACGCGGTTCGGCACCGGTAGCGCAGGCGATGTACGAAGAGTCTGCGGCCTCGAAGCAGGCGCGTCACGAGCTGCAGCTGCGTCGCGCCGCCGAACGCACCGGCTACCAGGCCCCGGAACACCGGCCCGACAAGCGCGCCCGGCGTTTGATCCGGGCCTTGGGTGACCTCGATGCGCTCTGATCGGCACGCGAGGCAAGCGATTCACTGTAGTGCCGAGCCATGCTCGGCATTGGGCTCTACTAGTGAAGCCTCTGCCGAGCATGGCTCGGCACTACAGGGGCGTTACTAGTGAAGCCTCTGCCGAGCATGGCTCGGCACTACGCAAACAAAAACGCCACCTTGCGGTGGCGTTTTCAATCAAGCTCTACCAGCTCAGCGCTTGCCGCTACCCAGTAAGCCACTGCCCAGCTTGATCAGGTCGCTGACGCCGAACTGGCCGTCGCCGTCCTGGTCCAGCACGCTGCCCAACAGGCCGCCGCCGATACCGCCAGCCTGGGTTACCTGCTGCTTCTCCTGGCCCAGGATCTGCGCCAGGCCATTGGGGTCGGCCTGGCCACCGCTGCTCATGCGCTGGGCGATATAGGCCATCACGATCGGGGCGAGGATCTTCAGCAGCTGGCTGGAGCTGCTCGGGCTCAGACCGGTGGCCTGGGCCAGACCGGTTTCAGCGCGGTCCTGACTGCCGCCAAAGATGTGCCCAAGGATGCCAGCGCCGTTGGCCGCCGGGCTGTTACCGCCGCCCATCACCGCGCCCAGCACGCTGCCGATGTCCAGGCCGCTGTGGTTGTTCTGCAGGGCGCCGAACAGGGCCTCCGCTCCCTGCGGCTTTGCGGCGTTGGTGCCCAATGCGCCCATCAGCAGCGGCAGCGCGGCGCTGATCGCGCCCGAGGCCTGCTGGCTGTCGATGCCAAGCTGCTGCGAAACCTGCTGCAACGGTGCGCCCTGTAGCTGGGAAAGTAGGTCGTCGGTCAGGCTCATCGGGATTCCTTGAATGGGTGGGTTGCCGAGCGGCATGGTAACCCCCGCAAGGGGGCGTAAGTGAAGAGGCCAATGACGTGTTGGTTTGTGGGCGGAAACAGCAACGCCCGCGCAAGGCGGGCGGTGCTGGATCATCCTTGGATCAACGGGTCGGGCTTACAGCTCGATGTCCTCGGCGCCTGGTGTGGCGGTTGGGAAATCGCTGCCCGGGTGCGGCGGCGGTGCGAATGGATCGGCCGGGGCGGCTGCCGCTGCCAGTGCCTGCAGGGCAGCGGCGATGCCGGCCCCGTAGGCCGGATCAGCCTTGTTGCAGTTGTCGATGTGCCGCTGTTTGATGAAGTCCGGCGCATCGCCCAAGGCCCGTGCGGTGTTCTCGAACAGACGCTGGCGCTGCTCGGGGTTGTAGCTGCGGAACAAGGCACCGGGCTGGCTGAAGTAGTCATTGTCGTCTTCGCGGAAGTTCCAGAAGTCGGCATCGCCACGGATCTTCAGTGCTGGCTCGCGGTACTGCGGCTGCTCCTGCCATTGGCCGTAGCTGTTGGGCTCGTAATGCGGCAGGCCGGCGTAGTTGCCGTCCACGCGCATGGCGCCATCGCGGTGGTTGCTGAAGACCGGGCAGCGGGCGGCATTGACCGGAATCTGGTGATGGTTGACGCCCAGCCGGTAACGCTGCGCATCGGTGTAGGCGAACAGGCGTGCCTGCAGCATCTTGTCGGGCGAGGGGCCGATGCCCGGTACCAGATTGCTCGGTGCGAACGCCGATTGCTCCACGTCCTGGTACCAGTTGACCGGGTTGCGGTTGAGCTCGAATTCGCCCACTTCGATCAGCGGGTAATCGCTCTTCGGCCACACCTTGGTCAGGTCGAACGGATGGATGCGGTAGGTTTCCGCTTCCAGCTCCGGCATGACCTGCACGAACAGCTTCCACTTCGGGAATTCATTGCGCTCGATGGCCTGGAACAGGTCGCGGCCATGGCTTTCGCGGTCCTTGCCGACCAGTACTTCGGCCTGCGCATCGGTCAGTGCCTGTACGCCTTGCTGGGTAACAAAATGGAATTTCACCCAGAAGCGCTCGCCGCCTTCATTGGTGAAGCTATACGTGTGCGAGCCGAAACCATTCATATGGCGGAAGCTGCGCGGAATGCCGCGGTCGCTCATCACCACGGTCACCTGCATCAGCGCTTCCGGCAGCAGGGTCCAGAAATCCCAGTTGTTGCGTGCGCTGCGCAGATTGGTATGCGGGTCGCGCTTGACCGCCTTGTTGAGGTCGCCGAACTTGCGCGGGTCGCGCAGGAAGAACACCGGCGTGTTGTTGCCAACCAGATCCCAGTTGCCTTCCTCGGTGTAGAACTTCAGTGCGAAGCCGCGGATGTCGCGCTCAGCATCGGCTGCGCCGCGCTCACCGGCCACGGTGGTGAAACGGGCGAACATCTCGGTCTGCTTGCCCACCGCCGAGAACATCTTGGCGCGGGTGTACTTGCTGATGTCATGGGTGACGGTGAAGGTGCCGAATGCGCCCGAACCCTTGGCGTGCATGCGGCGCTCGGGAATGATTTCTCGGTTGAGGTTGGCCAGTTTCTCCAGCAGCCACACATCTTCCATCAACAGCGGGCCGCGCGGGCCGGCGGTCTTGCTGTTCTGGTTGTCCACCACCGGCGCGCCGAAGGCGGTGGTCAACGGCGTCACTGGCGCGTCGCCATGCTTCTGCTGGGGTGTGGTGCTGGTGTCACGCTGCGACTGCGCGGCCTGCTCGGGGGAGGGGGCGCTGTGGTACGGACAGGTCGGCTTGGTGTCATTGCTCATGGCTGGCTCCTGCTGGCGTTGGGGTTCTTCTGCTACCGACTGTAACCACGGAAGCGTTAAATAAGTAATCAAATGAATCGTTCGCTCTGATAGGGCTTATCTATTACTCAGCTTGCCGGGATAAATGCGCTCTGTTGATGCCGTGCGGCCAATCCGGCCACTGCCAGCCGTTATGCTGGGCAGCTGCCTGCTTCGAATCTGCTCATGAGCCAACGCGCCACCCGATTGCTGCACCTGCTGGATGAACTGCGGCGCCGCCGCGCGCCAGTGCGCGGCGCTGAATTGGCGCAGCGGCTGGAGGTGAGCCTGCGCACCCTGTACCGGGATATCGATGCGCTGCGCGGGCAGGGCGCCGAGATAGTCGGTGACCCCGGCATCGGTTTTCAGTTGCGGCCGGGTTTTCTGCTACCACCGATGATGTTCTCCGCCGAGGAACTGGAAGCCTTGATGCTCGGCGCACGTTGGGTTGCCTCGCATGGCGACCCGGAACTGGCGGCGGCGGCCGGCACCGCGTTGGAGCGGGTTACCGGCGTGCTGCCCGAAGCGCTGCGGCTGCAAGTGGAAACCAGTGGCCTGTTTGCACCGCACTGGCGTGCCGTGCCTCCGGAGCCGTGGTTGCCGGCGCTGCGACGCGCCATCCGTGATGGCAATGCGGTGCGCATCCAGTACCGCGACGTTGAGGGCAAGGTCAGTGAGCGCATGATCTGGCCGTTTGCCATGGCCTTCATGGCCGACGTGCGCATGTTGGCGGCGTGGTGTGAGATGCGTGGCGACTTCCGTCACTTCCGCGCCGACCGCTTGTTGGCGTTGGAAGACACCGCGCAACGCTATCCGGCGCAGCGGCATCAGCTGTTGAAGCGCTGGCGTGCGCAGTGCATGGCCGGCAATTGAAAATTCACTGCTGACAGCAGCTGTCAGCAGCCCCTGCGCACACTGTCGGCTCCTTACAACGCAGGTGCCTGACATGACCGACACGCTTACCTTCTACAGCCATCCACATTCGCGTGGCCGCATCACCCGTTGGATGCTGGAAGAAACCGGCCTGCGCTATGACGCGGTGATGCTGGAGTACGGCACCAGCATGAAGTCGGCGCAGTACCTGGCGATCAATCCCATGGGCAAGGTGCCAGCCTTGCGGCAGGGGAATACGGCAATCACCGAGAACGCCGCCATCTGTCTGCATCTGGCTGACTTGGCGCCGGACAAGGCACTGTTGCCACCGGTTGGCAGCGCCGAGCGTGGCGAATGCTATCGCTGGGTGTTGTTCGCGGCCGGGCCGCTGGAGGCCTTCGTCACCGATCTTCGTCATGGCACGCTGGCGCCGCCGATGGAGGCCGGTTACGGCTCCGCCGAGGATTTGATCCGCACCTTGGAAACGGCGGTAACCGGCAAGCGCTATCTGGTGGGCGATGGCTTCACCGTCGCCGATCTGTATATGGCGTCGTTCCTGAGCTACTTCGTCAGCATGGGCCAGCTTGAGGCCAAGCAGGTATTCACGGATTACTACACCGTCCATCTGCAGCGGCCTGCGTCGGTGCGTGCGGGCGAGTTGGATGATGCCTTGCTCCCGCTTGTAGGAGCGGCGTAAGCCGCGAAGCTGGAGGTAATGGGGGCCCTGAAAGCCAAACCCTCCCCACCCCTCCCCTTGGCCTTCGGCCAAAGGGAGGGAGCAGGAGCGCAAAGCGGTAGTGGGGGGGGGGGGGGGGGGGGGGGGGGGGGGGCGGGGGGGGGGGGGCGGCCCCCCGGGCGGCGCGGGCGGGGCGGGGGGCGGGGTCGCGGGGGGCGGG
>NZ_JBRREK010000058.1:0-24927 GCF_056760235.1 Stenotrophomonas sp. STEN018 | reverse complement strand
ATGCTCGGCAGAGGTATTACCGGTAATGCCCATGCCGAGCATGGCTCGGCACTACAGAGGATGCTCCAGCCGGAAGCACAGGCAAAGGCTGCCCTCACCCCAACCCCTCTCCCGCTTCGCAGGAGAGGGGCTTTGATCAAACGCAGGGCCAGATCAATAGCAGGGCCAGATCAGGAGCCCTTCGGTCGCGGGGTCACGAATACCGTGATTTCCTCGCGGTCGTGATACAGCTGCTTGGCGCGGATCGTCAGTGGCTTGTCGGCCTTTTCGGCAAACAGATCCAGGCATAGACGGGTCTCATCCCAGCGCTTCTTCATCGGCAGCTTCAGGTTGAAGATGGCGTGCTTGCACCAGCCTTCGCGCAGCCAGGTGCCCATGCGCTCGGCAACGCGGCGCGGCTGCTCGACCATGTCGCAGACCATCCAGTCCAGCGGGGTTTCCGGCTGCCAATGGAAGCCGTCGGCACGCAGATGCTCGACCAGGCCAGTATCCAGCACATGCTGACGCAGCGGGCCGTTGTCGATGCTGTTCACGCGCAGATGCTGACGGGTCAGCACCCAGGTCCAACCGCCGGGTGCAGCACCCAGGTCGGCCGCGCGCATGCCCGGCACCACCAGCGCTTCACGCTCTTCCGGCGTAAGCAGGGTCATGAAGGCTTCTTCCAGCTTCAAGGCCGAACGCGAGGGCGCATCCGGCAGCAGCTTCAAGCGCGGAATGCCCAGCAGCCACGGTGCGCTGTCACGGGTATCGGAGACGCAGACGAAGGCATGCGTGCCATCGACGAACACCACATGCAGGCGCGGTAGCTTGCCGTTGGGCTTGTCGGTGAGCAGGCCACCCTTGCGCAGCGCCGGACGCAGCGCATTGCCGAAGGCGCGGGCCAGGCCAGCCAGCGGCTTGCCGGCATCCGAATCGGGGTGTTCCACCCACAGATCACCAAACCGCTGCTGGTCTTCCAGCGCGGCGATGATCGGGGTGATGCGATCGCTGGCATCGAGCTGCGGCAGTTCGGCCAGCACCCGCAGCTTCTGCCGGGCGAAGATCAGCTCGCGCCAGGGCAGGCGCTGGTCCAGTGTTTCGGCCTCGTCGGTGACGAACACCACGTAGCCATCGTTGCGCTGGGTACGGGCGTAGCCGGCAATGCCGGCGTGACCCGCACGGTCGTTCAATTCGCCGGCCAGTTCCGGTTCAAAGCCTTGGCGGCAGTAGCAGAGCAGGCCGGTCATGGAAATCCTTGGTTTGTTGCGGGTGGGCTTCTCCTTCTCCCGCCGGGAGAAGGTGCCCCGTAGGGGCGGATGAGGGTCGGCGAGCACTGTGCGGTTAGCATCCTGCGGTCTGCCGGACCCTCACCCCAACCCCTCTCCCGATGGGAGAGGGGCTTAAGGTTAGTAGCGTGCGCCGTCGTTCTTGCCGTAGCTGTGCAGCACGGCGCGAGCGTCGTCGCGGTTGATGCCTTGTACGACCTCGATGCCACGCTTGTTCAGCTCACCGGCCCAATCGGCTGGCAGCGGACCTTCGTCGAACGGGGTGAGTTCTTCCACGTCGGCGGCGCAGGCGCCGATCAGCAGGCGGTCGATGCCGGCCCAGACGGTGGCGCCGTAGCATTGGCAGCAGGGCTGCGAGGAAGTGGCCAGGGTAATCGGTGACAGCAGCGCGTTCAGACGCGGGGTGTTGAGCTTCTGCTGGGCCAGCATGTAGGCCATGTTTTCGGCATGCGCCAACGAGGTGGCATGTGGCACCACGCGGTTCACCGCGGCGGCGATCACCTTGTGGTCCGGGCCGAATACCACCGCGCCGAATGGGCCGCCACTGGCGTGTTCAACGTTCAGCCGCGACAGTTCGATGGCCAACGCCACTTTGTCCGCATCGCTGGTATAGGCGCGGTCGCAGTCGACGGCGTCGTGGATCCAGACGGGGAGGGTGAGGTGAACCTGGGCGTGCAGCATGATGATGACCGGCGTTATGGCAAAAAACGGCGGTCAGTTTAGCGGACTGGGGCGCTGGGCTGGCTTTGGGCTCGGGGGCTGTTCAGGTGTGTGGGTTGGCCGAGCACGCTGACGTTGAGTGGAGCCGCGCCCGGCCCCTCCCCTTTGGCGAAGCCAAGGGGAGGATCGGCCCCCTCCCTTCCGCGCAGCGAAGGGGAGGGCTGGGGAGGGGTTGGCTTTTGTTTGTGACTTTCAGGATTGGTGCGAGATGCACCCCTCCCCAACCCTCCCCTTGGCCTTCGGCCAAAGGGAGGGAGCCAAATGCTTAAAACTCCGCACCCACCGTCATGAAGATCTGCCGCGGGGCGCTGGCGTGGATGGCGTAGCGGGTGCCGTTGGGGTCGGTCGGGGCGAACGAGCTGAGCTGGCCGGCGTAGCGCTTGTTGCTCAGGTTGGTGACGTTCAAGGACACCTTGACGTTCTGCAGGCCCAGGCCAGGGCCGAAGCTGTAACCGCCGCCGGCATCGAAGGTGGTCACGCCCGGCACCGACTGGTCGTTGGTATAGGTGTAGTAGCGCTTGCCGGTGTACTTGCCGCGCAGGCTGGCGAACCAGCCGTCGTGGTTCCAGCTCAGTTCGCTGGAGGCCATGCGCTGTGGCGTGTCGACGGTGATCTTGCCGGCCACCGGCACGACGGCGCCGCCGGAGATGTAGTCGTCCTCGTAGGTGGTCTTGTTCCAGGACAGCGCGTTGTACCACTGCAGGCCGTCGACCGGCTTGAGGATGAAAGTCAGTTCCGCGCCCTGGCTCTTCACTGAGCCGACGTTGATGAAACGGGTGATGCACTCCGGTCGCGTGCCCACTTCAATGCTGGTGCAGGGATTGAGCGAGAGCAGGCGGTTGTCGAACATCACGTGATATGCGGCCAACGAGGCCTGGTATTTGCTGCCGAATGTGCGGAAACCGGCTTCAAAGGTCTTGGACTTTTCTGGTTCCAATCCGGCGCTGGCGGCAAAGGATTCGGGCGAGACCTGTAGTGGGCCGCCGCTGCCGCCACCGACGAAGGCGGCAATGTTCTCGGCATACGAGGCGAACAGCTCGTTGTTGGCATTGAGCTTGAAGCCCACACCCAACTGCGGCAGCAGTGATTCCTTGGCGGTGAGCGTGCCGGACGCGAGTTTCTGCTCGGTGCCCGGCTTGGCCGTGGCGCGCATGCGGGTGTTCGGGCTCTTGATGCCGACATCCACGGTCAGGCGCTGATCGAGGAAGCGCATGCGGTCCTGCACGTAGAACTGGCGGGTGCGGATGTCGAAGTCCTGGTCGAACAGGCGACGATCCGGATTCTTGAGGTAGGTGTCGTCGAGGAAGGGACCGTCGATGTAGTAGAAATTGCGCTCGACGTTGTGGTCGTTCTGCTCGAACCACAGGCCGGCTTCCAACTCATGGATGCCGACATTCCACGACAGCGCAGCGGTCAGGCCCTGACGATCAATGGTGTAGTTGGTACTGCGGATGGAGATCGGCAGCATGTGGTCGGTGCCCGGATTCGACGCCTGGCCCGGTGCCCACCAGTGGCCTTGGCCACGGTTATCGTGGTGATAGGCCAAAAGCTTGAGGTTGAGCTCTTCACCGAGATGCAGGCTGGCATCGAGCGAGTACAGGTTGTCGTCGCGCAGGGCGCGGCTCTGGTAGTAGGCATCGTCGATGCTGTTGACGCCGCCACTGAAGGCGCAGCGCTTGGCATTGAAGGTTGCCGGAGCGCAGTAGGCGGCAGCCACCGCGCGGTCCCAATCCGGTGCGTAGATATTCCAGTCATAGCCCAGCCCACGTTGCAGCATGCTCTTGGACAGGTAGGCGTAGTTGGCTTGGCTGGCCCGCGAGGTAGCGACAAAGGCGCCGAAGCGGTGATCGCCAACGTTCCAAACCGCCTTGGCGTTGAACTGGCGGGTGGTCTGGTTCTGGTGTGGCGCGGCCCACATGTCGGCGTCCTGGTGCACGCCGGAAACATAGGCAGAGAAGCCATTCAGGTCCCCGGTATCCACGCGCAGGTAGCCGCGACGCTGGTTGTCATCACCGACGGTGACACTGGCGCGGCCGCCGAATACGGTGGACGGGTCCTGCGAGAAGTACTGGATTGCCCCGCCCAGGTTGCTGGTGGAGGCCACGCCCAGCGAACCTATACCCTGCGACAACTCGGCGCCGCCCAGGTTCTCGGCAATGATGGCGCGGGCGATGCTCAGGCCGTTGTAGTTGCCGTAGCTGTTGTCGCCGAGCGGGATGCCGTCGAGCGTATAGCCCAGGCGGGTCTTGTCGAAGCCGCGCAGGCTGATGGTCTGCGATTCTTCGTTGGCACCGAAGGCGTCATTGGACTGCACCGAGACACCTGGCAGACGATCAAGAATCTTCTGGCCGCTGCTGCCCGGCGGCAACACCTGCTTGTCGACCTCGCCGATGCGCTGTACCTGGCGGGTCTGGCCTTGGCCGATCACCGAAATGGTATCCAAGGTCTGCGCGGAGGCGCCATCGGCCACATCTGTCGCGGCGTAAGCGTGGCTGGTACACAGGGCAAGCGTGATGGCGAGGCTGAGACGTTTTGAAATCATGATCTACCGGTTCCGTGGGAGGGCCGGCGCACGCCGGTAACGGAAGGGTGTCGGTACTTTGTTAAAGCTCGTTTACGGTGTCATCCAATTGCGTTGTTTTGCACAGTATTGGTGACGGGCTCCCCGCTTGATGCTGCTTGAACCAGGTGTTCATTGCGAACTAGGTTTCGGTTGACGCAAAGAAAACGCCGCGACAGTGCGCGGCGTCCGTTGTTGCAAGCAGTGATTGCAGCATCAACCCATGTACAGGCCGCCGTTGACCGGATAGTCGGCGCCGGTGACATAGGCTGCATCATCGCTGGCCAGCCACGCGCACAAAGCGGCCACTTCCTCTGGCTTGCCCAGGCGGCGGATCGGCACCGAAGCCGCCAGCCGATCCAGCACGTCCGGCGGGAAGCTGCTGATCGCCTGGCTGGCGATATAGCCCGGCGAGATCGTGTTGACGGTGACGCCGCGCGCGGCGACTTCCGCTGCAAGCGCACGACTGAAACCGTGCATCGCTGCCTTGGCCGTTGCGTAGTTGACTTGGCCGATCTGGCCCTTCTGCGCGCTGACCGAGCCGATGTTGATGATCCGGCCCCAGTTCTGGTTGGTCATGCCATCGACCACCTGCTTGCTCAGATTGAACAGCGTATTGAGGTTGGAGGCGATCACTGCATTCCAGTCTTCGGTGGTCATCTGTCGGAACAGCATGTCGCGGCTGCCGCCGGAGTTGTTGACCAGCACATCCACTTCGCCCACTTCCGCCCGCACCTTGGCAAATGCCGCAGCGGTGGAGTCCCAGTCGGCGGCATTGCCTTCGGAGGTGATGAAGTCGAAGCCGAGCTCGCGCTGCTCGCGGATCCAGTTGGCCTTGCGCGGGGAATCCGGCGCGCAGCCTGCCACCACGGTGTGGCCGGAGCGGGCCAGGGTCTGGCAGATGGCAGTGCCTACACTGCCCATGCCACTGGTGACGTAAGCGATACGTAGCGTCATGTTGCTCTCCAATGCGTCAGGTAGGTGCCGCTCAGGCGGCCAGCGGATACAGGGCAAACAGAAGGCTGCCGGCCATCAGGATCAGCGAGATCAGCACGGCCCACTTCAGGGTGAACTTCTGGTGGTCGGCGAAGTCGACCTTGGCCAAGCCAACCAGCAGGTAGGTCGATGGCACCAGCGGGCTCAACAGATGCACCGGCTGCCCGGCCAGCGAAGCGCGCGCCATTTCTACCGGGGTGATGCCGTAATGACCTGCCGCTTCGGACAGGATCGGCAGCACACCGAAATAGAACGCGTCGTTGGACATGAAGAAGGTGAACGGCATCGACGCCACCGCGGTGATCACCGCCAGGTACGGGCCCCAGGCTTCCGGAATCACGGACAGGAAGCCGCGTGACATCGCCTCGACCATGCCGGTGTTGGACAGGATGCCGGTGAAGATGCCCGCAGCGAAGATCAGCGACACCACCGACAACACATTGCCAGCGTGGTTGACCACGCGACGGCGCTGCTCGGCCAGGT
Source organism: Stenotrophomonas sp. STEN018 (assembly GCF_056760235.1). NCBI lineage: Bacteria > Pseudomonadati > Pseudomonadota > Gammaproteobacteria > Lysobacterales > Lysobacteraceae > Stenotrophomonas > Stenotrophomonas sp. STEN018. The sequence continues at coordinate 18,903 of NZ_JBRREK010000058.1, read as the reverse complement.
TCGGGTAGTTGATCACCAGTGCGATGGCGAAGCCGACCATGAACAGGATCGGCATCGGCAGCAGACCGATCACCAGCGCCGCCATCAGCGCCAGGGTCAGGGCAAAGTTGACCCACAGCAGCTTCGGCCGCTTGGTGTCTTCGGCGTCTTCCACGGTCGGCAGCGCATCGCTGTCGTCGGAGACGCTGGCATCCATCCACGAACCACCCTGCGGCAGAGCGACCACGCCCAGACGACGACGTTCCTTCATGCCCAGATACCAGGCCAACACCAGAATGCCGATGCAGGCCAATACCATCGCCGGAATCAACGGCACGAACACATCGGCCGGATCCACATGCAGGGCAGTGGCCGCACGCGCGGTCGGGCCGCCCCACGGGGTGAGGTTCATCACACCGCCGGCGAGGATGGTCACGCAGGTCATGCTCAGCGCGTTCATGCCGAGACGGCGGTACAGCGGCAGCATCGCTGACACGGTGATCATGTAGGTGGTGGAGCCATCGCCATCGAGCGAGATCAGCATCGCCAGCACGGCGGTGCCCATCACGATCTTCAGCGGATCGCCCTTGACGATGCGCAGGATGATGCGCACCAGCGGGTCGAACAGGCCGGCATCGATCATCACCCCGAAGTAGAGGATGGCGAACATCAGCATCACGCCGGTAGGCGCGATCTTCTTGATGCCATCAAGCATCATTTCATCAAGGCCGGCACCGAAGCCGCCGATCAGGGCGAACACGATGGGTACGGTAATCAGGGCGACCAGCGGCGACAGTCGTTTGCTCATGATGAGATACATGAACGTCAGAACCATGCCGAAGCCGAGGATGGTCAGCATCATCTGCAGACTCCTAGAAGAGACAGGAAAGGAAGGGGGTTTTTAGAAATCGAACTGCAGGCGGCCGGTTACCGCGCGGGTGTGGTCCACGGTGGTATCGGTCAGGCGATTACGGTTGCGGCTGTCGATCAGGTTGAGCATGAAGCGCAGGTTGTCGCGCAGGTACCAGTTGCCGGCCAAGGTCCAGGCTTCGGTGCTGCCATTGCGCAGATCGGGCTGTCCATCAAGGTGCTGGCTGCCGCGCATCTGGTCGTAGCGCAGGGCGACTTCGAACGCGCCGGGCTTGTGGCGGATGTCCTTGATGCGGGCGAAGCGACCGGTCTTGCGGTCATAGCTGCGCGACTCGCCGGTGACGAACCAGCTGAGCATGCCGTAGGCCGCCATCACTTCACCGCGCTGCGCACCATCGTCGAACGTCGCGCCGCTGAACTCGCCCTGCCACGACAGCGGGCCGCGCACCTGCGCATATTCCAGCGACCACTTGTTGACGTCGGTATCGCGGCCGGCCGAAAAATCGACCATCGTCAAGCGGCTTTCATCGGACAGATGCCCTGCCGGACGCGGGCGAATACGCAATGCCGGCACACCATTCGCGCCGGGGTTGTCATAGGCCTCGCGGGCCAGCGACAGGCCCAGGTGCAGCACATCGCCAGCGGCCGGGCTCGGTGCCCAGGTGACGCGGCCACCGGCGGCACGGCCCTTCACCTGCCAGGCATCGATGCTTTCCAGGCTGTAGACGCTGGCCGCCCAGGTCATGTCGCCGGGATTGGCTTGCCACGACGCGCCAAGGCGGTACAGCGGGGCCAGACTGGTGCCGGCATTGCCGCGCTCCAGGAAGCTGCCGTAGTTGGAGCCGGTGCGGTCGTCCAGCGAGTAATACTGCTTGAACTGGCCCACGGTCAGCTTGCCGGCATCGCCGAAGCTGCGGCTGACGTAGACGTCCTTGGCTTCGGGGCGGTCGCCGGAGAAATCGGCCTCCAGCTTGTAGTCGACCACGAAGAACTTGCCGGATACATCCAGCCAGGCACGACGGATCTCGGTGTCGTCCTTGTTCGGGGTGCCACGGTGGTCATTGTCGAAACTGGCGAAATCCAGGTGCAGGCGGCCGCCGATGGTGGCCGTGACCGGGCCATCGTCTTCTGCGGCAAGCGCCGGAGCGCCCAGGCTCAGCAGGACAGCGGCAGCAAGGCTGCGCTTTTGGAAAACACTCAGTTCCACAAACCCTCCCAGGTGCGCGCCAGGCGCGCGGCATACATGGGCACCTGCTGGTGCGTGGCCGCAGTCTGGAGGGGACTAGCTGTCATCCGCCTGTCAGCACTTTGTGCGCTGCAGCAATGCGAATGTCTCCTGCGCGTTGCGGGCTTCCGCGTTAGCATTCGCGCCTTCCCGCCACATTCCCTCGCGATGCGCCTGCTGCTGGTTGAAGACAATGCGGACCTGGCCGACGCCATCATTCGTCGCATGCGCCGCAACGGCCATGCGGTGGATTGGCAGGCCGACGGCATGGGCGCAGCGAGCGTGCTGCGCTACCAGAGCTTCGATCTGGTGGTGCTGGACATTGGCCTGCCCAAGCTCGATGGCCTGCGCGTGCTGGCTGGCATGCGCGAGCGCGGCGACAGCACCCCGGTGCTGATGCTGACAGCTCGCGATGGCATCGAAGACCGTGTGCAGGCGCTGGACGTTGGTGCTGACGACTATCTCGGCAAGCCCTTCGACTTCCGCGAGTTCGAGGCGCGCTGTCGAGTATTGCTGCGACGTGGTCGTGGCCAGGCCAGCGAGGTGGTGCAGATCGGTGGTTTCCAGTTCGACAATGCCGCGCACCGGGTGAGCCTTGACGGTGAGGTTATCGAACTGCCGAACCGCGAATTCCGCCTGCTGGAAATTCTGGTCGGGCGGCTTGGCCAGGTCGTCGGCAAGGACGAGATAGCCAAGGGGCTGTTCGGCTTCGATGACGAAGCTGGGCCCAATGCGATCGAGCTATACATCGGTCGGCTGCGTAAAAAGTTGGTGGCCGCACCCTTGCGCATCACCACCGTGCGTGGTGTTGGCTACATGTTGGAGGCCAGCGACGGCGCTACCGATGGCAACGGCTGAAATCCACGCCTCCGGTTCATTGCGGCGCACTTTGATGCTGTATCTGGGCGCGTTGCTGGCGGTATTCGCGGTGGCGCTGTTGTTCGCCGCACGTGATTACGGTCAACGTGCTGCAAATCGCTCCTACGATCACCTGTTGGTGTCTTCGGCGCTGTCCATCGCCGACTCGGTAGCGTTGGTTGATGGCCAATGGCAGGTGGATCTGCCATATGCGGCCTTGGACCTGCTGTCGATGGCCGAGGAGGACAGGGTGTTCTACCGGGTTGCTGACAGCCGTGGCCTGACCATCACCGGCTATGAGGATCTGCCGGTTGCGCCACGCAGGACCGGCAGCCAACCGCAGTTGTTCGACGCCGAGTACAGCGGCGAAACCGTACGCTTCGTGGTGGTCAAGCGCAGCTTCGCCGCCGCCTCGGCGCAGGGCGAAGTGCAGGTGCAGGTAGGCCAGACCCGGCGCGCGCGCGCTGCCCTGGCACAGGAAATGGTCAACCGTGCGCTGATCGCCATCGGCGTGCTGTCGGCCTTGTTGCTGGGCTTGGTGGCATTCGGCGTGCACCGTGCGTTCCGTCCGTTGGTACGGCTTGAGCGCGAACTGTCGCGACGCGAGCCATCTGACCTGAAGCCATTGGATACGCGCGTACCGCGTGAGATGAACCAGATGGTCGGTGCCTTGAACCGCTTCATGGAACGCCTGTCCAGCAGCAACGAAACCCTGCGTGCATTCATGGCCGAAGCCGCGCATCAGATGCGCACGCCGCTGGCCGCACTGCGCGCGCAGGCACAGCTGGCCTTGGACGAAGAAGAACCCGAGGACATGCAGCGCAGCCTGCGTGCGATTGAGCGCAACGCCACCCATATGAGCCGCCTGTTGAACCAGCTGCTTAGCGATGCCAGCGTCATCCATCGATCCAATCTGCAGCGCTTCGCGCCATTGGACCTGGCAGAAACCGTGCATCAGGCCTTGCATGAAGCCTTGCCGCAGGCCGGCCCCGCGCCGCGCGTGCAGCTGGCGATTACTACCGGTGCAGTGCAGGTCAATGGCGATGCCTTGTTGCTGCGCGAGGCGATCAAGAACCTGATCGACAACGCGATGAAGTACGGCGGCGACGCTCCTTTGCAGATTGCCTTGACCGTGCAGGACACGCAGGCGGTATTGACCATCGCCGACCACGGTCCCGGCATCAGCGCTGCAGATGCCGAGCGCGTATTCGAGCGCTTCGGTCGCGGTGAGAACGCGCCTGCCGGTGGTGCCGGCCTGGGCCTGGCCATCGTCAAGCGCGTGGTTGAAAGCCATGGCGGCAGCATCGACCTGAGCAATCGGCCCGAAGGCGGTCTGGTCGCCACCATCCATCTGCCAAGGCATGCCGCATGAGCCGCTTGTTGATCCTGTTGTTGGGCGTGTTGCTGGCACCGTCATTGCGCGCTGCGCCGGGCGATGTACAACGTTTCCCCGCACAGGGCGTGGCAACCGAGCAGCTGCGCATCCACGGCACCACCGATATCGAAGTGTTCGCGGTAGTGATCGCCGATTACCAGCGGCTGCATCCGGGCACGGAAGTCGTTTACGAAGACATCATCACCCAGGACCTGTACGCGCGTTTCCTGCGCGACCGTAACACCGCGCGCACGCCTGATCTGCTGATCTCCAGCGGCATGGATCTGCAGACCAAACTGGTCAACGACGGCCATGCATTGCCGCATCGTTCGCCGCAGACGGAGGCCGTGCCTTCGTGGGCGAAGTGGCGCAATGAAGCCTTCGGCATCAGCTACGAGCCGGTGGCGATGGTCTACAACACGCGGACCTTGCCTGCCGCGAAAGTGCCGCACACACGCCGCCAGTTGCTGGACCTGCTGCGTGCCGAAGGTGCACCGCTGCGCGGCAAGGTTGGCACCTACGATATCGAACGCAGCAGCGTTGGCTATCTGCTGGCGACGCAGGATGCGCAGCGCGGCAGCATCGCCGGTGCCCTGCTCGGCGCGCTGGGTGACAACGGCGTGGTGCGCGAAGAACGTACCGGCGTGCTGTTGGACCAGGTCAGCAGCGGCAAGCTGTCGCTGGTCTACAACGTGCTGGGCTCGTATGCGCAGGCGCGCATCGATGCCGGCGCGCCCTTGGGCATCATCGAGCCGGAGGATTACACCTTGGTGGTGCTGCGTACGGCGGTGATTCCGCGCAACAGCCCACATCCGGCCGAGGCCAAGCGTTTTCTGGACTATCTGTTGTCGGTGCGTGGGCAGCAGGTGCTGTCACGCGAGGCGCGGCTGATGCCGATCATCCGCAACGGCGGCGGTGACAGTGATCCCGGCCAGAACCGGCGGCCTATCCAACTTGGGCCAGGCTTGCTGGTGTATCTGGATGCGCTCAAGCGCCGCCAGTTCCTCGATGCCTGGCGCAGCAGCGTTGAGCCCAAGCCGCGCTGAGTGTGACTCAGCGTAGCGGGGCGGGATTCTCGCTCATGGGTTGGCGCAGCGGATCGCCGCTGCCTGCCGCAGCGCATTTGCCCTGCACGCAACTGCAGCCCTGGATCTCGGGGAAACCGCAGACACCCATCATGCCCTTGGCCTGACAGCTGGCCTGCACGCCGGCCGGATCGGTGGCGCTGTTGAGGTTGACGCAGGCCGGGTAATAGCCGCAGCAGTTGCCGACGTTCTTCACCGTGCAATCGGCATCGACCTTGCAGCTGCTGTCGACCACGACGGGCGTGGCAGCAGGTTTGGCTGGTAGTGATTGTTCGCTGGCCGGGACTGGCGCGGGCGCTTGCGAGGTGATCGGCGCAGTGGCGGCCGGTGCGCTGCAGGCGGTGATGGCGAGCAGCAGGCAGAGCAGCAGTGACAGACGGAACATGGGCGAATCCTGTTCTGGGCACGCGGCCATGGTAGCCGCGTCCCTTGTGAGCAGGTGGTTACCGGGCTCTGTCAGCCGGTAACCACGCTCATCCTGATCAGGCCGACCAGGTATCGCGCAGGGTCACGCTGCGGTTGAACACCGGCTTGGCCGGGGTGTGATCGCGGCGGTCGGCGACGAAGTAGCCGGTGCGCTCGAACTGGTAGCTGAGCTCCGGCGTAGCCAGTGCAGCGGCCGGTTCGACGTAGCCGGTGACGACCCTGCGCGATTCCGGGTTCAGGTAGTCGCGGTAGGTCTTGCCATCGGATTCATCGTCCGGGTTGGCAACCGAGAACAGACGGTCGTACAGGCGCACTTCGGCTTCCACCGCGTGCTGGGCGCTGACCCAATGGATGGTGCCCTTGATCTTGCGGTTGGCGCCTTCCATGCCCGGACGCGATTCCGGGTCCAGCCAGCCGCGCAGCTCGACGATCTCGCCGGCATCGTTCTTGATCACTTCATCGACGCGGGCGATGCCGGCGCCACGCAGGCGCACTTCACCGCCCGGGACCAGACGCTTCCAGCCCTTGGGCGGCACTTCGGCGAAGTCTTCGCGCTCGATCCACAGCTCGCGCGAGAACGGCACTTCGCGGCTGCCGAAGCTTTCGTCCTTCGGGTGGTTGCTGAAGCTGAGGGCTTCCTCGTGGCCTTCCGGCAGGTTGGTCAGCACCAGCTTGAGCGGATCAATCACCGCCATGCGGCGTGCAGCCGCGCTGTCCAGGTCCTCGCGCAAGGCGCCTTCCAGCACGCTGAAGTCGATCAGCGAATTCTGCTTGGAAATACCCACGCGCTCGGCGAACAGACGCATCGCTGCCGGGGTGTAACCGCGACGACGCAGGCCCTGCAGGGTCGGCATGCGCGGGTCTTCCCAACCATCGACCAGGTTTTCGGTGACCAGCGCCATCAGCTTGCGCTTGCTCATCACCGTGTAGTTGATGTTCAGGCGCGAGAACTCGATCTGGCGCGGCTTGGCGGCCTCACGCGGCAGGCCCTTGTCGACCAGCGGCTGGGTCAGCGCGTTATCGTGGGCGTAGTCGACGTTGTCCACGCACCAGTCGTACAGCGGGCGGTGGTCTTCGAATTCCAGCGTGCACAGCGAGTGGGTGATGCCTTCCAGCGAATCGCCCAGCGCATGCGCGAAGTCGTACATCGGGTAGATCGGCCAGGCGTTGCCGGTGTTCTGGTGCTCGACGTGCTTGATGCGGTAGATCGCCGGGTCGCGCAGGTTGATGTTGCCGCTGGCCATGTCGATCTTGGCGCGCACGGTGCGGGCGCCATCGGCGAATTCACCGGCACGCATGCGCGCGAACAGGTCCAGGTTCTCCTCGACGCTGCGCTCGCGGTACGGCGAGGGGCGGCCCGGCTCGGTCAGCGAGCCGCGGTAGGCGCGCACTTCCTCGGCCGACAGGTCGCAGACATAGGCCTTGCCGTCGCGGATCAGCTTCTGCGCGGCCAGGTAATAGGCGTCGAAGTAGTCCGAGGCGTGGCGCAGCTCGTTCCATTCGAAGCCCAGCCAGCGCACGTCGTCCTGGATGGCCTGCACGTATTCCGGGTCTTCCTTGGCCGGGTTGGTGTCGTCGAAGCGCAGGTTGCAGACGCCGCCGAACTCGCCGGCGATGCCGAAGTTCAGGCAGATCGACTTGGCGTGACCGATGTGCAGGTAGCCATTGGGCTCGGGCGGGAAGCGGGTCTTGATGGCCGTGTGCTTGCCGCTGGACAGGTCCTCACGGACGATCTGACGGATGAAATCGCGCTTTTCGGGAGCGTTTTCCGGCGTGGCAGCGACGGCAGGCGTGTTCTCGGACATGGGGGACGCAGCGTATTGAAGTAAACCGCAAGTTTAGCCGAGCCGGGCGCTGGTTGCCGGGACGGGGCTATGCTGGGGCCTCCCGCCCCGTGGATTGGCACTGATGGACCGCCCCGTTCTGGTGATAGGCAACAAGAATTACTCGTCTTGGTCGCTGCGTCCGTGGCTGCTGCTGCGCCATTTCGGGGTGGATTTCGCCGAAGTACGGCTGGCCCTGGATACGCCAGCCTTTGCCAGCGAAGTGCTGCAGCATTCGCCGACCGGCAAGGTGCCAGCGCTACGTGATGGTCAGTTGCAGGTGTGGGATTCGCTGGCGATCTGTGAGTACGCCAACGAACGCTGGCTGGGCGGACGCGGCTGGCCGGCCGATCTGGCCCAGCGTGCCGTGGCGCGGGCCGCTGCGGCCGAAATGCATTCAGGTTTCACCGCGTTGCGCAGCCAGCTGCCGATGAACAGTCGCCGCCAGCCGGACGGCTACCGCTGGGACGCCGCCGCGCAGGCCGACATCAACCGGGTCCGCGGGCTGTGGAGTGAGCTGCGTAACCAGTACGGCGCAGGCGGGCCGTTCCTGTTTGGCCAGTTCGGCATCGTCGATGCGATGTTCGCGCCGGTGGCAGTCCGCTTTGCTGGCTACGGGGTGGCGGTGGAAGGCAGCGCCGGCGAGTACCTGCAGTCGCTGCTGTCCTTGCCGGCGCTGCGCGAGTGGCGCCAGGCCGGTGCTGTGGAAACCGAGCAGCTTGCTGCTACCGACGCCCTGCGCCAGCCGATATAAGCGGAGAAGTCCATGCAGCTGATCTACCAGACCAACAATCTGTTCGACGCGCATCTGGTCAAGCATGCGCTGGAGGATGCCGGCATCCCGGCCTTCGTGTTCGGCGAGTCCCTGCTGGGCGCGGGCGGCGAGCTCCCCCTGTTCGGCCTGCTGCGGGTCTGCGTACCCGATTCGGCCAAGCCTGAAGCCGAGGAAATCGTCGCTGCGCTGGGCTTGGACGATGGCCCCGCCGACCCCATCTTGGATGACGATGAAGCGCCGGGATTCCTCCCGGCCTGAGGAACTGACCATGTTGGGAATCGGCCAAGGAATACTGGGTATCGGCGCGTTCAAGCAGCGCCTGCCGCGCCCGGAAGAAGCACTGCCGGGGCGTGACACGCCGCTGCCGCTGCACAACCAGCATTTCGTCAACGGCCAGCCCTTGCGGGCCGATTTCGACGGGCTGCAGGTGCTGGATGTGGGCCTGGGCTGCTTCTGGGGCGCCGAGCGCAAGTTCTGGCAGCTGCCGGGCGTGGTGACCACCGCGGTGGGCTATCAGGGTGGCGTGACCCCGAACCCGACCTATGAAGAAGCCTGTTCCGGCCTTACCGGCCACACCGAAGTGGTGCGGGTGGTGTTTGACCCGGTGCAGGTGACGCTGGAGACGGTGCTGCGCACCTTCTGGGAGAACCACAATCCCACCCAGGGCATGCGCCAGGGCAACGACACCGGCACCCAGTACCGCTCGGCGATCTATTGCCGTACGCAGGAGCAGTACGACGCTGCACTTGCCAGCCGTGATGCCTACCAGCAGCAGCTGGCTGCTTCTGGTTTCGGCGAGATCACCACCGAGATCCTGTTCCCGGCCCCGCCGTTCTATTACGCCGAGGACTACCACCAGCAGTACCTAGCCAAGAATCCGAACGGTTACTGCGGCATCGGTGGCACTGGGGTGAGCTGCCCGATTGGTCTGGATGTCTGAGCTGTGAGTGCCACACCGCGTCGTTTATTGGTGGTGTGGCACAGCTTTACCGGCGCTACTGCGGCGATGGTGGAAGCGTTGTTGGAAGGCGCCCGCACGAGTGTGGGCGAAGCGGTGCAGGTGATTGCACTGCGTGCTGCAGATGCGAGCGCAGACGATGTGCTTGCCGCCGATGCGGTGGCGTTTGCCACGCCTGAGACATTGGCCTCGATGAGCGGGGCGATGAAGGATTTTTTTGATCGCAGCTATTACCCGCTATTGGGGCGCTGCGAAGGCAAGCCGTATGCGCTGCTGGTGTGTGCCGGCTCGGATGGCCGGCCGACGATTGCACAGCTGCGACGGGTGGCTTTGGGTTTGCGTTTGAAAGAGGTCGCCGAGCCGCTGCTGGTGTGTACGCAGGCACAGACGGCGGAGGCGATTGTTGCTGAGAAGAAATTGCCTGAGGCGCAGTTGGCGCGAGGCCGAGAGCTAGGCGCGCTGTTAGCAGCAGGGCTGGAGCTCGGCGTGTTCTAGCTTAAGCTTAAGCCCCTCTCCCGTTTACGGGAGAGGGGTTGGGGTGAGGGCGCTCTGAAAGCACGTGGAGCAAAAGCTTTTAGAGCTTTAGAAGCTTTAAAAGCCCCCCTCATCCGGCCTTCGGCCACCTTCTCCCGCAAGCGGGAGAAGGGAGGTATCAAGCATCATGCAGCCGGCTGGTTAACAGCCTCAGCCGCCCAACTCATCCGCAATCCGCTGACGCAAGGTCTGCAGATCCTTGGCAAACGCATCAATACCAGTAGCCAGCTTCTCCGTAGCCATCGGATCGGCCGCCATATCCGCATCGAACTTCGCTTCATCGATCGCAGCGACATTCACCGCTTCAGCAGCACCGGCCACCAGCTTGCGCGGCAGTTCACCGAAATCGGCATCCAGCTTCTCCAGCAGGTCCGGCGAGATGGTCAAACGATCACAGCCAGCCAGCGCTTCAATCTGCGCGGTCGAACGGAACGATGCACCCATCACCACCGTGCTGGAACCGCGACGCTTGAACTCGGCAAACACGCCGCGCACGAACACCACGCCCGGATCTTCGTCGATGTTGGCCGGGGTCTGGCCGTTGGCCACGTACCAATCCAGAATCCGGCCGACGAACGGCGAGATCAGGAACGAACCGGCTTCCGAGCAGGCCAGGGCCTGGGTCGGGTTGAAGATCAGGGTCAGGTTGCAGTCGATGCCTTCGGCCTGCAGCACGCGGGCAGCTTCCACGCCGGCCCAGGTGGCGGCGATCTTGATCAGCACCTTGCTGCGCGGCACGCCGGCCGCTTCGTACATGGCGATGAATTCGCGCGCCTTGGCAATCGTCGCCTCGGTGTTGTGCGCCTGGTCGGCATCCACTTCGGTGGAAACACGGCCCGGCACCAGCTCGGCCAGCATCGTGCCGACGCCGACGGTCAGGCGGTCGACCACGGCATTGGCGATTGCCTGCTTGTCACCACTTTGGGCGCGGCCCCACTGCAGCTCGCGCTCGATCAGGCCGGCGTACACCGGCAGGTCGAGGGCTTTTTTCACCAGGGTCGGGTTGGTGGTGCAGTCGACCGGACGCAGGCGCTTGATGGCGTCGTAATCACCGGTATCGGCGACGACGACGGACAGTTCACGCAGTTGGGCGAGCTTGGAGGGGGCCTGGGACATCATGGTTTCCTGTTGCAGGTGCGGCGCAGTGCGCTCAGCGGTGGAAATCACCAGCCGCTTCGGGCTGATAGTGGACGGCGGTGACGCGCAGGCGCAGCTGGCGGCCGCCGGGGGCGGTCCAATCGATGGTCTGGCCAACCGACAAGCCCAGCAGGGCACTGCCAACCGGCGCCAGGATCGACACACGGCCCTTGTCGAAATCCGCTTCGTGCGGATAGACCAGGGTCAGGGAATGCTTTTCGTTGTGCAGTTCGTCTTCGCAGTCCACACGGGAATGCATGGTGACGATGCCTTCGGGGATTTCTTCCGGCGGCAGCACCTGCGCGCGCTCAAGTTCCTGCGCAAGGGCAACAGCGGCCGGGTGCCGGCTCAGCGCCGGAGAGTCCAGCAAGGCCTCAAGACGGGCCATGTCACGGGTGGAAACAACGATGGATGGTGGCAGACCGCTGTGGCTGGTCATGGGAATTCCTTATCTGATTGAAGAGCAAGCAAAAGGCGACGCTTTGTCGGCGCCGCCCGGATTTCTATTGTGCTGGTGAAACGGGCCGTAGACGACCCTGTGAAGATCATGGGGCCGGTGCGGCCCGGATGCAATGTTGGGGAGGGAGGTATTCAGGTTTTGGGGGCAAAGACTGACCCCTCCCCAACCCTCCGCTCCGCCTGCGGCGCAAGGCTGGGAGCCAAGCCTTGCCCCCTCCCTTGCGCGCAGCGTAGGGGAGGCCGGGGAGGGGTAAGCTTTTAAGCCTGAACCCGCGCCGATTCCGCCGGCGCCTCCAACAATCCCGCAGGCAGGTGTTTGAACAACTGCGAGAACTGTTCCAGGAACGCGCCCATCGCCGAACTGCGGCGCCAGACCATGCCGATCCTGCGATTCGGCTGTGGATTACCCGCAAATGGGATCAATCTGACGTTCTCCGAGCGCGCCACCGGCGGTTTCACTGCCAGCATCGGCAGCAGGGTGACGCCGACGTTGGCCGCGACCATCTGTCGCAGGGTCTCCAGACTGGTGGCCTGGAACTCGGACTTTTCCAGCGCGCCGGCCATATGGCAGACGTCCAGTGCCTGATCGCGCAGGCAATGACCGTCCTGCAACAGCAACAGGCGTTGGTCGGACAGATCATCCAGCGTCAGCGAGGGGTGGCTGGTCAGTGGGTGGCCTTCCGGCGCGGCCAGCACGAAGGGTTCCTCGAACAGGAATTCGGTGTGCAGCTGCTCGTCGGCGATTGGCAGGGCCAGTATTGCGGCATCGAGCTGGCCGTTGCGCAGCTGCGCCATCAACACATCGCTCTTTTCCTCTACCAGCAGCATCTCCAGTTGCGGGAAACGCTGGCGGATCGCCGGCACTACATGCGGCAACAGATACGGGCCCAGCGTCGGGAAAATTCCCAAGCGCACGGTGCCGGCTTCCGGGTCGCGGGCGCGGCGCGCGGCTTCCTTCATCTGCTCCACTTCGGCAACGATATTGCGCGCGCGCGCGGCGGCTTCGCGGCCGGCCGGGGTCAGCATCACTTTGCGCGGGGCACGCTCCACCAGCGGCACGCCCAGTTCTTCTTCCAGCTTCTTGATCTGGGTGGACAGGGTGGGCTGGCTGACGAAGCTGGCCGCAGCGGCACGGCCGAAGTGCTTGTGCTCGGCCAACGCCACCAGGTATTTCAGGTCACGAAGGTTCATGTCGGGCTCCGCTTGTGCAGATGCCGGCAGTTGCCGGCGCGGTCAAATCAAAGCCCCGCGTTGCGGGGCTTTGAGGGCTTCAGGCAGTTTCAGCTTCTACCGTTGCAGGCTGCAGCACCGGCGTACGGATCAGGTGGTCGAAGGCACTGAGCGCGGCAGTTGAACCGGCACCCATCGCGATGATGATCTGCTTGTACGGCACCGTGGTGCAGTCACCGGCAGCAAACACGCCCGGCACATTGGTCTGGCCGCGATCGTCGATGATGATCTCGCCGCGACCGCTGAGCTCCACCGTGCCACGCAGCCACTCGGTGTTCGGCAGCAGGCCGATCTGCACGAAGATGCCTTCCAGCTCGACCCGGTGCGAATCGCCACCGACGCGGTCGGTATAGACCAGGCCGTTGACCTTCTGGCCGTCGCCCAGCACTTCGGTGGTCTGTGCGTTGAGCACCACCTTCACGTTGGGCAGGCTGTTGAGCTTGGCCTGCAATACCTGGTCGGCGCGCAGCTTGCTGTCGAACTCGAACACGGTGACATGGCTGACGATACCGGCCAGGTCGATGGCCGCTTCCACGCCGGAGTTGCCGCCGCCGATCACCGCCACGCGCTTGCCCTTGAACAGCGGGCCGTCACAGTGCGGGCAGTAAGCCACGCCCTTGTTGCGGTACTGGTCTTCGCCCGGCACGTTCATCTGCCGCCAGCGTGCGCCGGTGGACAGGATCACCGTCTTGGACTTCAGCGAGGCGCCGTTCTCCAGCTGCACTTCGACCAGACCATCGGCACCGGCCGGCACCAGCTTGGTCGCGCGCTGCAGGTTCATGATGTCCACTTCGTACTCACGTACGTGGGCTTCCAGCGCGGCGGCCAGCTTCGGGCCTTCGGTGTGCTGCACCGAGATGAAGTTCTCGATCGCCATGGTGTCCAGCACCTGGCCGCCGAAACGCTCGGCAGCAACGCCAGTGCGGATGCCCTTGCGTGCGGCATAGATCGCCGCCGCCGCACCGGCGGGGCCACCGCCCACCACCAGCACGTCGAATGCGTCCTTGGCCTTGATCTTTTCGGCCTCGCGGGCAACGGCGCCGGTGTCGAGCTTGGCGACGATCTGCTCCAGGCTCATGCGGCCGGAGTCGAACATCTCGCCACCCTGGAACACCATCGGCACCGCCATCACCTGGCGCTGTTCCACTTCCTGCTGGAACGTACCGCCCTCGATCACCGTGGTGCTGATCTTCGGATTCAGGATCGCCATCAGCGCCAGCGCCTGCACCACGTCCGGGCAGTTGTGGCAGGTCAGCGACATATAGACGTCAAAGCTGTACTCGCCGTCGATCGCGGTGATGCTGTCGATGACTTCCTGGGTGACCTTCGGCGGATGGCCGCCGGTCCACAGCAGGGCCAGGACCAGCGATTCAAATTCGTGGCCCAGCGGCAGGCCGGCGAAACGCACGCCGTGGTTCTGGCCTTCGCGGGCGATCACGAACGAGGGCTTGCGCGCATCGTCGCCGGAGGTGTCCAACGTGATCTTGCCGCCGCCGGCCGCGACGATATCGTCAAGCAGGCCGCGCATGTCCTGGCTGGCGCTGCTGTCGTCGAGCGAGGCGATCAGGCGCAGTGGCTGGCGCAGCAGGCCCATGTACTGCTGCAGCTGGGTCTTGAGGCTGTCGTCGAGCACGGTCAACTCCTTCGTTGAGGCAAAGCGGGGGAGTGACGCCCCTGCGTGAAGCGGGGCGCCAGTAAAAGTAGGGGTGAACCGCAGCGGGCTGCGTGGCGTGCGGGCGTGGTGCTGGCTGGCATCAACACGCTGCGGTTCACCCCCACGCCCGCCGCTAGGGCGGGGTGGGAGCGGGTACGACTTGTTAGATCTTGCCGACCAGGTCCAGCGACGGGGTCAGGGTCTTTTCGCCTTCCTTCCACTTGGCCGGGCACACTTCGTTCGGGTGTGCGGCGGTGAACTGGGCAGCCTTCAGCTTGCGCAGGGTCTCGGACACGTCACGGGCGATCTCGTTGGAGTGGATCTCCGAGGTCTTGATCACGCCTTCCGGGTTGATCACGAAGGTGCCACGCAGGGCCAGGCCTTCTTCCGGAATGTGCACGCCGAAGGCGTTGGTCAGCTGATGGGTCGGGTCGCCGACCAGCGGGAACTTGGCCTTGCCCACGGCCGGCGAGGTTTCGTGCCACACCTTGTGCGAGAAGTGGGTATCGGTGGTCACGATGTAGACCTCGGCACCGGCCTTCTGGAACTCGGCATAGTTTTCAGCGGCGTCTTCAATCTCGGTCGGGCAGTTGAAGGTGAAGGCTGCCGGCATGAAGATCAGGACCGACCACTTGCCCTTCAGCGATTCGTCGGTGACTTCAATGAACTTGCCGTTGTGGAAAGCATTGACCTTGAACGGCTGGACCTGGGTGTTGATAAGGGACATGAAGATTCCTCTTGGGTTGTAGGGCGGGGTGAATCGTTGAAGCAAAGACTAATAGGCAGAGACTAATAAAACAAATGAATTGGATGCATCGTATCAATAGATAAAGCCTATCAATCGATGCCCTGAAACTGCCTCAAGGCCTGATATCGGGTGCTTTGCGGGCTTTCCAAGCCATCCGGGGCCAAGCTGAACGGTTCGACATAGATGGGATTAATCCTTGGGCAAGGATCATGGCGGTAGGCAGGGGCGGGCGCGCTGACTATCCTCGCCCTCCTGAAAGAAGCCGCGAAGAGGTAATGCAGTGTCCACGTTGAAGGTTGCCGAGCTGTTGCGGGAGGCCGCTGCACGCCTGCCGGGTGAAGATGCCCGCCATGAGGCCGAGCAGTTGCTGATCCACGTGCTGGGCGTGGAGCGGGCCTGGTTGTTCGCCCATGCCACCGATGGCGTGGATGCCGAGGCCTGCGAGCGCTTCGAGGTGCTGCTGGCGCGCCGCGCCGAGGGCCACCCGCTGGCCTATCTGACCGGCCGCCGCGGCTTCTGGACGCTGGACCTGCAGGTCAACACCGCCACCCTGATCCCGCGCCCGGAGACCGAGCTGCTGGTCGAACAGGCGCTGGCACGGCTGCCGGCCGATGACATGGTGCGGGTGGCCGATATGGGCACCGGCAGCGGTGCGGTTGCCTTGTCGATCGCCAGTGAACGGCCGTTGGCCACGGTGATGGCAACCGACGTGCTCGGCCCGACCTTGGCGATGGCGGTGAAGAACGCCCAGGCGCACGGGTTGGAAAACGTGTGGTTCCGGCGTGGCCATTGGTACACGGCGTTGGGTGCAGACCGTTTCGACATGATTGTCAGCAATCCGCCGTACATCGCTGCAGGCGATCCGCATCTGGTCGAGGGCGACCTGCGTTTCGAGCCGCCGCCGGCCTTGGCATCGGGTGCGGATGGCCTGGATGCGATCCGCGAGATTGTCGCCGGCGCGCATGAGCATCTGGTGCCCGGTGGCTGGTTGCTGCTGGAGCATGGCTGGGATCAGGGCGAGGCGATCCGCGTGCTGCTGGAGCAGGCCGGGTTTGTGGAGGCGCAGACGGTGCAGGATCTGGAGCAGCGTGATCGGGTGACGCTGGGGCGTTGGCCGGGTTGAGGTTGTTGTAGTTGTTGTTGCTGCTGTTGCCGTTTTTTCAGCTCGTCATTCCCGCGAAGGCGGGAATCGCTCTGGCCTTTGCTTTTGCAGTTGATTTGGGAGCAGGAGCCAGAGCCAGAGCGATTTCCGCCTTCGCGGGAATGACGGCATAAAGAACGAAAGCCAAGACCAAAGCCAAAGCAGAGCCAAAAGCACTACTCCAGCCTGTCATCCAGGCCATTTCCTGTCCGCATGACGGCCCCCAAAACCTCCCGTAGCATCGCCATTTCCAAACCGGGGATGCCGATGATCCGTACCGCGTTCGCTGCCGTATTACTGGCCACGTCACTGGGCTGCGCGGCGACGCCAGCCATCAGCAAACAAGCTCCCCTCCATCCCTTGCGTGAGGGCTCGCCGATGCAGGATGACTTCGCCGATCTGGTGCCCTTGGGTGAGGCCATCGGCGACAAACGCATCGTCATGCTTGATGAGCTCACGCATGGCGAAGGCAACATCTACGAGAGCAAGGTACGCACCGTACGCTACCTGCATGAGCGCAAGGGCTTCGACCTGCTGGTACTTGAAAGCGGGTTGTTCGATGTAACCCGTCTATGGCAATCGCGGCTGCCGCTGCGTGCCAACGCACCGGGTAACATCTTCTACATGTATGCCAACAGCGCCGAAGTCTGGCCGCTATATGATTATCTGGATGCGCAGCGTGATGCGCCGGATGCAATGCAATTGGCAGGTTTTGATGGCCGCTTGAGTGGCGGACTCTCACGCCGCCAACTGGTGCCGCAACTGCGTGAGCGATTGCTGCGTCAGCCGCTGGACGAAGTGCAGCAGCAACGCCTGCAACAACACCTGCAACAAGTGCAGCGACTGCTGGATGGTCAGCTGGCACCGGCCGATACCAGCGTGCGCCAGCGCTTCATCGAAGATTCGCAATGGCTGCTGCAACTGCTGCCAGCGCCGGATGCCGAGCACGGCGACGATGTATTCAACAGCGATGGTTTCTGGCGCCGCATCAACGCCAGCCTGCAGCGCATGGCCGAAGTGGCTTGGCAGCTGCGGCCGTTCGATGAACACGATCCGGTCATGGCCGGCAACCTGCAATGGTTGCTGGAGCAGGCTTACCCGGGACGCAAGGCGGTCGTCTGGGGGCATTACGCGCATCTGAACAAGCTCGGTGGCTATCGCGACGGTCACCCGCGAGGTTTGCCGGCGGTGGACAACGTGACCCGCGCTTTGCCGCCTGCGTTGCAGGCGCAAACCTATGTGCTGCACTACGCCGGTGCGCAGGGAAGTTATCTCGACTACATCGATCAGCGGGTTCGCCAGGTGGATGCACGGCCGTCGCAGCTGGAATCGCGTTTGACCGCGAAAGCTTCGGCTGCTGCGGTGTTCGTTGATCTGCATGCAGGTGGCTTGCCCGGTGAGGACGATCCGGCCAGCCGGCTGTGGGGCATGGACTACGCCGATGAACTGACGCTGCCCGAAGCACGTCAACGCTTCGACGGCATCTGGCTGCTGGATGGCATCACCCCCGCTACGTATGCAACGCCTTGATGGAACGCTGTAGCGCAGACAAGACCGCAACAACGCTGCGTTAAACTAACCATCCTGTTCCCAGCGAGGCTGCCATGCGCACGCTCTACCCCGCCATCGAGCCCTACGACACCGGCACGCTCAAGGTCGACGACCGCCATACGCTGTATTTCGAACAATGCGGCAACCCCAACGGCAAGCCGGTGGTGATGTTGCACGGCGGCCCCGGTGGCGGCTGCAGCGACAAGATGCGTCAGTTCCACGACCCGGCCAAGTACCGCATCATCCTGTTCGATCAGCGTGGCTCGGGTCGCTCCACCCCGCATGCCGACCTGGTCGACAACACCACCTGGGATCTGGTCGCCGATATCGAGAAGCTGCGCGATAAGCTCGGCGTCGACAGCTGGCAGGTATTCGGCGGCAGCTGGGGTTCGACCTTGGCGTTGGCCTATGCCGAAACCCACCCGCAGCGCGTGACCGAGCTGGTGCTGCGCGGCATCTTCATGCTGCGCCGCTGGGAGCTGGAATGGTTCTACCAGGAGGGTGCCAACCGTCTGTTCCCGGATGCCTGGGAGCATTACCTCAAGCCGATCCCGGCAGTGGAGCGCCACGACCTGATCTCGGCCTTCCACCGCCGCCTGACCAGCGATGACGAAGCGACCCGTCTGGCCGCCGCCAAAGCCTGGAGCGTATGGGAAGGTGCAACCAGCTTCCTGCATGTGGACGATGACTTCGTCAACAGCCACGAAGACCCGCAGTTCGCGCTGGCCTTCGCCCGCATCGAGAACCATTACTTCGTCAACGGCGGTTTCTTCGAAGTGGAGGACCAGCTGCTGCGCGACGCGCACAAGATTGCCCACATTCCGGGCGTGATCGTGCACGGCCGTTACGACGTGGTGTGCCCGCTGGCCAATGCCTGGGAACTGCACAAGGCTTGGCCGAAGGCGCAGCTGCAGATCAGCCCGGCGTCCGGCCACTCGGCATTTGAAGCCGAGAATGTGGACGCACTGGTACGCGCAACCGACAGCTTCGCCGGTTGATAAGCAAGCCCCGGTAGTGCCGAGCCATGCTCGGCAAGGGCTTTACCGATAGACCATCTTGTAGGAGCGGCGTCAGC
>NZ_JBRREK010000057.1:0-25277 GCF_056760235.1 Stenotrophomonas sp. STEN018 | reverse complement strand
CTGTGCGAAGTTAGGCATGAAAGTTACCGATTTGATGCAGGCTGCCGACTGCGCTAGTTCAATCGCTGCATAACAAAGGGTATGAGCTGATTGTTCAGACCTTCCTTAGTGGTCACTTGGGTCATTGATTATGGCGATAGATGATTTCACCAAATTGCTCAGCGTGTTTGCTACGTTACTTTCAGGAATGGCGTGGCCCTTGTTGATTCTTTTTATCGTTCTTCGCTTTAGGGCGGCTATTCGAGTATTTCTTGAGAATCTAAGTGAGCTCTCATTCAAAGGGGGAGGAGTCGAGGCATCGCTAAAAAGAAGGCAGCTCGAGGCGGCAACTCTTTTGGCGGCTGCCGGAGCAGCGACTAGTAAAGATGAAACAACTGCAACACAGGCTGCTTTGGATGCAACAAATGTGGTTTCAGACGTTCTAACCAGCAAAGCTGCGCGTAAAGCTAGCGGAGCCAAAATACTTTGGGTAGACGATGAGCCAACAAACAATGAAGCTGAGAGGGACTCATTCGAATCGCTCGGAATAAGAATCTCCTTAGCAACTTCAACGGAGCAAGCACTTTCTGCATTGCAAAGAAAGGAGTTTGATCTGGTTATTTCGGATATGGGACGCCCACCGGACATGAGGGCAGGCTACACGCTTCTTTCTGAAATAAGGATGCGAGGCTTTGATGTGCCGTTCCTCATATACGCTGCAGGAGGGCATCAGCAGAGGCACAAGGATGAGGCGCTAGTTCGTGGTGCCATTGGCTCGACGAGTCGCGCAGCAGAGCTGTTTGGAATGGTTTTGAAGGCGCTAGGCTAAGTAAAATGTACTTGACGGGTTCTTAAGTAGCTTAGGATGCAATTTGTGTATCCAATAAGATGCAAAAATGATATTTGCTTGCAGAGAATTAGAAAAAAGCCCGGGTTTCCCCGGGCTTTTTTCATCCAGCGGCGAGCAGAATCAGTCGCCCCAGTTCGGCATCGGCATTGCGTCAACCGGGATCGTCATCTGGTCGTCATCGTCGTGCTTGCGGTCGCGGCGCAGATCTTTCTCGATCTGGTAATTGCGGCGCTGCAGCCAGGCATCGCGGGTCAATGCGTATTCGTCCACCGCGGTGTCACGCAGCGAATCCACTGCCATCAGCTGTGCACGCATATCCACCAGCTGCAGACCCTGCAGACCAATGCGAACCTTGTCCATCTCGATCTGCCGCATCGGCGACAGCGGAATATCACCAGCCAGGCCGAACACATCACGCACGGTACGCGGGCCGAAGAACGGCAGCTCCACGTAACGCGAACGACGCCAGCCCCACGCGCCCAAGGTCTGACCGAAGTCTTCGCTGCGCTTGGGCACCATCGCCTTGCTGGCCGGATCGAACAGACCACCGATACCGAAGGTGGAGTTCATCAAAAACCGGCCCAGCGTGTCCCAGGCATCGTCGGCATGGCCTTGCAGCAGCTGGTTGACCACGGTCAGCGGTGAACGCAGGTTGCTGAAGAAGTTGCTGACACCGGTACGTGCGAACTGCGGCACCACATTGACGTAGGCCGTGGCCAACGGACGTGCGACGGCGCGGTCCACCGCATTGTTGAAGCTGTGCACGCCGCGGTTGTACTTCTCCCACGGGTCGTAGGTCACGCTTGCGGCGGCCCCAGCAGTCTCACCTTCAGCGCTCGGCGCCGGGCCACCATACAGCGCAGCGAAGTCGTCTTCGGCACCAGTCGGGACCGTGCCATCGCTGGCTGCTGCAGTGTTCTGCGCGCTGTCGGCGGTAGCTGTGCTCGCAGTGTCCTGCACTGGCACAGCAGCGGCTGTGTCGACGGTTTGTTCAGCGGCCTGCGGTGCAACCACGGTGGAAGCCGGCAGCGCATCGCGCGCAGGCTTGCCAGCACAGGCGGCAAGTGTCGCCACACTGAGCAGGAGGAGGAGGGTGCGGAAAAGTTTCATGTCAGCTTCCTGCTGATGAGGTGTTGAAATCGAGGGACGCTGACAGCCGGTAGGCTGCGCACAGTTCGTCCAGACCGGCCGGGCTGCCGCTGACGTTGCCGCCACCGTGCGCCCGCAGACGTGCGGCCAGTTCACCCAGCAACGCCAAGCCGGCGCTGTCGATGCCATCAACCGCAGCCAGGTCGAGCTGACGCACAGGCGCAAGCGCCCGCGTCAGCTGCGGCCACAGCGCAACCACCGCCTCGCGGTTGATCACGCCTGCCAGCAGCAGGGTGTCGCCCTCGGTGCGGAAGGTGGCGTTACTTGCCACGGGGAGCGGCCGGACCCGCATTGGCCTGCATGCTGCCGCTGCGCAGTTCGGTGGCGACCTGCTTGATCGACTTCTGCCGCAGCGGGGCGTCGAACTGGTTCTTGAAGGTCTGCACGTAGGAGATGCCTTCGATCATGACGTCGAAGATCTTCCACTGGCCATCCACATTGCGCATCAGGTATTCGACCGGGGTCGGCTCGCTGCCGGCGCGGACCAGCTCGGTGGAGACCTTGACGCCGCGGTTGCCCGGCAGCGGCTGCTCGCTCTTGTAGCGGAAGCTGGGCTTGCCCTGGATATCGAGCAGGGCCGAGCCGTAACGCGACATCAGGTTGTCGGCCATGGCATCGGCGAACAGCTTCACGTCGGCATCGGCGGCGCCGCGGCCATGCACGCCCAGCACCAGGCGGGCCGCGTAGTCGCGGTCGAAGGCGCGGCTCAGCTCGCCATCGATATAGCTGCGCAGGGTTGCCGGGTTGGCGCGGAACTCAGCGCGGCGGGTCTGCAGGGCGTTGATGATGCGGGTGCTGGAATCCAGCACGGTGCGTGCGGCAGCCGAAGGCTGTGCGGCGGTGGCAGCCGGGCGCGTCTGTGCCAGCGTGACCGACGGTGCAGCGGCCAGCAGGACTGAGGCGAGCACGATGGTGAGCAGTTTCACTTTCATGGTTGCGGTTCCGTAGCGGGCGCGTCTGCGCCGTGGGTTTCATTGGCAGCCGCGCCGGTGTTGCCGCCGCCGCTGAACATGTACTTGCCAACCAGCTGCAGCAGATCCACCGCCGGCTGGGTGAAGACGATTTCGTCACCGGACTTCAATACGTCCGGATCGCCGCCGGGCTGCAGTCCGATATAGCTTTCGCCCAACAGACCGCTGGTATAGATACCGGCGGAGGTGTCGGCGGGCAGGTCCTTGAACTTGCTGTCCAGCGACAAGGTCACGATGGAATCGTATTTAATCGGGTCCAGCTGAATGTCAGCTACTTGGCCGATCGTCACACCGCCAACCTTCACTGGTGCCTGCTTGCGCAACTGTCCGATCTGGCTGAAACGGGCCTTCAGTTCATAGCCGCCACCGCCGGTGCCGAAGCGCTGGTTGGTGGAGGCGACGGCCAGCACCAGCAGCGAGGCCAGGGCCAGCAGCAGGAAGGCGCCGACGGAAAATTCGAGTCTGGGTCCACGGATGGCCATGTTGTGTCTTACTCCTGATCCATCTGGTGCTTCGCACAGCGAAGCGGGTTGTTCGGTTGTTTGTTTGATCCCCGCACACGCATGTGCGGGCTTCTGCGAGGGACTCGCATCACTGGAACAGCAGCGCCGACAGCACGAAGTTGAACATCAGCACCAGCAACGAGGCGTTCACCACCGCGCGGGTGGTGGCCACCGAGGTGCCTTCGATGGTCGGCTCGGCGTGGAAGCCGACATAGGCCGCAACCAGTGCAGCGGTACCACCGAAGATCGCCGACTTGAGCAGGGCCACGGCAAAGTCGTCCCAGAAATCGACGCTGCCGCGCAGCCCCGACCAGAACGTGCCGTTGTCCTGGCCCAGGATGTGCACCGCTTCGAAGTAACCACCGGCAATGGCCAGCGAGCAGAAGATGCCGGTCAGCAGCGGCACGGTCAGCACCGCCGCCCAGAAGCGCGGCGCAACGGCCTTGGCGATCGGGTCGATGGCCATCAGCTCCAGCGCCTTGATCTGGTCGGTGGCCCGCATCAGGCCGAGCTCGGCGGCGATCGAGCTGCCGGCGCGGCCGATGAACAGCAGCGCGGTCAGCACCGGCGCCAGTTCGCGGTACAGCGACAGACCGAGCAGGGTGGACAACGCATCGGAGGCACCAAAGGTGGTCAGCGTGCGGTAGCCCTGCAGGGTCAGCACCAGACCGACGAAGGCGCCGCCAACGGCGATGATCGGCAGCGAACGCGCGCCGATCTTGTAGATCTCGCGGGTCAGCTCGGCCAGGAAGTCACGCGTCGGCAGCGAGCCACGCAGCACGGTCAGCGAGAACAGCCCGGCACGGCCCAGCGAGCGGATGGAGGAGGTGAAAGGCATCAGGAAGCTGCTCCCAGAGCGCGACGGCTGCAGGGCTGTTCTCCCTTCTCCCGCAAGCGGGGGAAGGTGCCCGAAGGGCGGATGAGGGAAGCTTTTGCTCCACGTGCTTTAAAAGCACCCTCACCCCAGCCCTCTCCCGCCATGCGGGAGAGGGGGCAGGAATCACGCATTTCGCGTAGCGTCAGCATCACGCGTTCTCCAGCCCGTAATTACGCGTCGGTGCATCGAACGGAATCGGGCCGTCCGGTTCGCCGTGCAGGAATTGCCGCACCAGTGGGTCGGTGCTGGCCTGCAGCTCGTCCGGTGTGCCGGAGAACACGATGCCGCCATTGGCGATCACCACTGCCTGATCGCTGATCGGCAGGGTCTCGTGGACATGGTGGCTGACGATGATGCTGGTCAGGCCGAGGCTGTCGTTCAAGCGCTGGATCAGGCTCATGATCACGCCCGAGGCGATCGGGTCCAGCCCGGTCAGCGGCTCGTCGTAGATCATCAACGGCGGGTCCAAGGCCAAGGCGCGGGCCAAGGCAACGCGCCGCGCCATGCCGCCGGACAACTCGCGCGGCCAGGCATCGGCAGCGGCCAGCAGACCAACCGCATGCAGCTTCATCTGCACCAGGCGCTGCAGCACCGGCTCCGGCAGTTTGGTATGTGCACGCAACGGCAGCGCGACGTTGTCGGCCACGCTCAGGTCGGTCAGCAGACCGTTGCCCTGCAGCAGCACGCCGACGTTCTTGCGCATCTCCAGCAGATCACGGTTACCGTGCGGGATATCCCGACCAAACAGCTGCACAGTGCCGGATACAGGCCGCAACTCACCGGTCAGCGCCGCCAACATCGTCGACTTGCCACTGCCCGAAGGGCCGAGCACAGCGGTGATGCTGCCACGCGGTACCTGCAGCGAAACGTCGCGCAGGATGGTGCGTCCGCCGCGATCGATTCGCACGTTGGACAACTGCACCAAGGGAGTCCGGGCTGAGGGCATGACGGCCTTTAACGGAAAACCAACGTTCTAGGATTGCCAGCGGCGCCTGAACATAAGCGTACTGGACCGTGCAGTATTGTCTCATTGTCAGCGCTCAGCGCCATGCACAGCTTGGGGCTTTGTCAGCAACACAGTGTGCAGGGGATGGGAGAGTCAGCCGCTCTGGACTGTGCGCAATGCATTCATGTCTCGCCCCCTGCGATGCTGCTGCGGCAAGATGGCGCGATGAGCAATGCCCCCGATTTTCGCCTGTACCACTCCAATGCCCTGGATGTGCTGGCCCAGCTGTTGGCCCATGCGCTGCGCGAGCCGGCGCCCGGCCAGCCCTTGCTGGCTGCCGACATCGTCCTGATCCCGCAGGTGGCGATGCGCCGTTGGCTGCAGTCCACGCTGGCCGCCGAATATGGCGTGTCGGCCAACCTGGAATTTTTGACGCCTGGCGAGTTCGTCGCCAAGGCATTGAAAGCCAATGTGCCGGGCGAGCGTGATGACCTCGGTGCGACCGGGCTGCACTGGCGTTTGTATGGGGCGTTGACCGACAGCAGCTTGATGCAGAAACCGGCGATGGGCGGGCTGCGTGCCTACCTGGACCGCAATGATCCGCTGCGCCCGTGGGCGCTGGCGGCCGAGCTGGGCGGGGTGTTCGAGAAGTACCAGGCCTGGCGCCGCGACTGGCTGCTGCGCTGGGAGGACGGCGCCGAGCCGGACGACCCGCAGGCCATCCTGTGGCGGCATATCGCTGGTGGCCAGAACTACCGCGCACGTCGCATCAACGACTATCTGGCCCGCTTTGAAGGTGAGCACCAGCCCTTGCCGCAGGGGCTGCCGCAGCGCCTGTTCGCCTTTGCCACGCTCAACGTCTCACCGGACGTGCTGCGGGTGATCGCCACCCAGGCGCGGGTCGGTACGCTGCACTTCTATATGCCGACGCCAACGCGTTCTTATTGGGGTGACCTGCAGACGCTGAAAGAAAAGCTGCGCAGCGGCCTCGCCGAGCCGTTCGGTATCGAGGCCGGCGAAAACCCGCTGCTGCAGGCCTGGGGCGAAGCCGGCCGTGACTTCATGGCGGTGCTGGGCGACTACGAAGTGGTGCACCCCAGCGGCGAAATCGCCGCCTACGTCGACCCGGAGAGCATTCCCGTCCCCGGTTTGGATGACGGCGGGCTCGGAGATAGCCTGTTGCACCGCCTGCAGGCCGACCTGTTCCACCGCCGCGCGCTGCCCTCGCCGCCGTTGCGCGCCGCGCTGCGGGTGGACGACCCCAGCATCCAGATCCACGCCTGCCACACCCGTCTGCGCGAGATGCAGGTGTTGCACGACCAGCTGCGTGCGCTGCTGGAAGACCCGCGTTTTGACCCGCCGCTGCAGCCACGCGAGATCGCGGTGCTGGCGCCGGATATCGACCCTTACGTGCCCTACCTGGAATCGGTATTCGGCGGCCGTGGCGGCAACGATGCGCATATTCCGTGGGCGTTGGCCGATGCCAGCCCGCTGCAGGGCGAGCCGCTGGCCGAGGTGTTCGTGCAGCTGCTGGGCCTGCCGGTGTCGCGCTTCGGCCTCAATGAAATCCTCGACCTGCTGTCCAGCGCGCCGTTGGCGTCCGCCTCCGGTCTGGACGCGGCTGCATTCGAACGCCTGCATGGCTGGCTGCAGGCAGCCGGCGCGCGCTGGGGCCTGGATGCTGGCCATCGCAAGCAGCATCAGGCGCCGGCCGACGATGCCTACACCTGGCAGTTCGCGTTGGACCGGCTGCTGCTCGGCCACGCCAGCGGCAGTGATGAAGACATCGCTGGCGTCGCGCCGTGGCCGGAACTGGAAGGCGGTGCTTTGGCGGCGCTGGATGCGTTGATTCGCTTGCTGCGTGTATTGGCCCGCCACCAGAAGACCTTGGCTGAAGCACTGACTCCCAACCAATGGCGCGAGCGCCTGCTCGGTCTGTTGCTGGCGCTGTTGCCGGAAACGCCGACCGAACCGTCCGCTGTGCGCGCGCTGGACCGCCTGCGCAAGCTGGTCAACGAATTCGCCGAGGAAGCCAACAGCGCCGGTTTCAACGCACCGGTACCGGCCGAAGTCGTGCGCGCGCATTTCGCCTCGGTGCTGTCCGAAGCTGATACCCGCGCGCCGTTGCTGACCGGCGGTATCAGCTTCGGCCGCATGGTGCCGATGCGTCTGCTGCCGTTTCGGGTGATCTGCGTGCTGGGCTTGAACGACGGTGATTTCCCGCGCCGCGACCCGGCAGCTGGCTTGAGCCGGCTTACCGCCGAGCTGGGCACCGAGCGCCGTCGCTACGGTGACCGCTCGCTGCGCGAGGACGACCGCTTCCTGTTCCTGCAGCTGTTCGCGTCCGCGCAGGACGTGTTCTACCTGAGCTATCTCGGCGCCGATGCCCGCGACGGCAGTGTGCGCGAGCCTTCGGTGCTGGTCAGCGAACTGGTCAATGCGGCATCGGCGTATCACCTGGAAAGTGCCGCCGCGCGCAAACAGCTGGTGGTGCGGCATCCGCTGCAGCCGTTCGCCACGGCGGCATTTGGCGGCGATGGCGAACCGCGTCGCTTCAGCTACCGGCGCCAGTGGCATCCGGCCGCCAGCGCGGTCGGCGGCAGCCGGCAACGCTTGGCGCCGTGGTTCGACGGCCCACTGAATGCACCGCTGCCCACCGTGCTCAATGACGACAGTCTGTCGTTGGATGCCTTGCGGCGCTTCATCAGTGACCCGGCCGGGCAGTTCCTCAGTCAGCGCCTGGGACTACGATTGGCCGGTGAAATCGATGACAGTGAAGACATCGAGCCGCTGCTGGTACCCGGTGGCGGCCGCCTGCATTCCTCCTTGCAGCAACACGTGCTCGCCGCCCTGCTGCAGGGCCGCGAAGCCGGCCTGTACCAGCGCCTGCGTGCCCGCGCTTTGTTGCCTTCCGGTGCCCTTGGGCGGCAGCAGTTCGAACGCATGCTCAGCCGCATCCGGCCCTGCGCGGAAACGTTCTCGCAGTGGTACGACGGCCAGCCGCTGGACTCACAGCGCTACGAAGTTGAGCTCGATGGCGTGCGTCTGCACGGGCGTGTCGAGCAAATTCATCCACAGGGCCTGATCCGCCTGCAGGCGGGCTCGCCAGGGGGGGCCTATGTGCTGCGCGGTGGCCTGGATTGGCTGCTGGTGAACGCTGCCGGTGTGCCGTCATCGATGCTGCAGTTCCATGACAACGGGCAGGCTGGCTATGGCCCGCATCGGCTTCCAGAGCTGTCTGCAGAGGCTGCGCAGGAAGCTTTGAAAGCCTTGCTGCGTCTACGTTCCGAAGGAATGCAGGCGCCGCTGCTGTTCGCTCCCTACACCGGTTGGGAGATCTACAACGCCGACGATGACAAGCGTGAAAACGCGGCGCAGGCGCGCTGGTTCGGCAGCGAACACAGCTGGGGCGAGCGCAACGGCGAAGCCCTGCAATTGGCCTTGCGCGGCACCGATCCGTTCGCTTCGCCAGGCACTACTCACAGATTTATCCACAACGCCTTGTTGATATTTACCGCGCTACGCGAGGGCCGAGTTTTGCCCGATTTCGACGCTGAAACCGATGCCGCGAACGGAGCCGGCGCATGAGCACCGAAGCGCTGCAGCAGGACCCGTATCTGCACTTGCCGCTGGATGGTCTGCGCCTGATCGAGGCCAGCGCCGGCACCGGCAAGACGTTCACCCTGGCCACGCTGTTCACCCGTCTGGTGGTGGAACAAGGCCTGCGCATGGGCCAGATTCTTGCGGTGACCTTTACCGACGCGGCTACCCAGGAGCTGCGCAAGCGCATCCGCGAGCGCCTGGAACTGGCTGCGCGGGTGGTCGACAGCACCCCGGACGACAGTGACAGCCCGGAAACCACGCTGACCCGCGCCATCCTGCAACGTCATCTGCAGCAGGGCAGCGAGAGTGCCGCGCAACTGGGCCGGCGCCTGCGCATCGCCGCTGAAGAAACCGATCTGGCCTCGATCTTCACCATCCACGGCTTCTGTACCCGGGTATTGGGCGAATACGCTCTGGAAAGCGGCCACACCTTCGCCGCCCCCGAGCTGTTGGCCAATACCCGCGAACTGCACGCCGAACTGGCTGCCGACCTGTGGCGCCTGCATGCAGGACAGGGCGAGCATCTGGAAGCGCTGCTCGGCCTGTGGAAAAGTCCGGATGCACTGGCCCGGGATCTGCCCGCATTGGCGGCCGAGCTGCCGCTTTATCCACAGCCACCGCAGACCCTGATCGAAGACACCCGCCCGTTCCGCGACGGCGCAGCGCAGCGTCTGGCCGCCGGCATCGCCGAGCACGGCGAAACCTACCTGCAACAACTGCGAGGCGCGCTGGAAGGCGGCATCCTCAACAAGGCCAGCTACAAGCCCGATTGGATCGAGCCGCTGTTCCAGCAACTGCTGCAGTGGAGCCGTCACCCTGATCCGACCGCCGAACTGGACGAACGTCTGGAGCGGCTGACCTTGGACGCGCTCACTGCCAAGACCAACAAGGCCAAGGCCGGCAGCACCCCGCAATCGCCGCTGCAGCCGCTGATCGCCGATTACTTGCTCGCCCTGGCACAGGTGACGCAGTGGCAGCGGCAGCAGTCGATCGTGCTGCTGCACCAGCTGCGCAGCGAAGTCCGCCAGCGGCTGGCCCAGCTCAAGCAGTTGCGCCGCCAGCAGACCTACGACGACCTGATCGACAACGTCGCCAATGCCTTGCACGGCCCGCACGGCGCGCATCTGGCCGAACGCCTGCGCGCGCAATATCGTTTTGCCCTGGTCGACGAATTTCAGGACACCGACCCGCGCCAGTGGGACATCTTCCGCCGCGTATTCGCAGCCGATGAGGGTGATGCCGCGCTGTTCCTGATCGGTGACCCCAAGCAGGCCATCTACGGCTTCCGTGGCGGCGACGTGCATACCTATTTGCAGGCCAAAGCACTGGCCGAAGCCGCGCCGGCGCTGGATCGCAACTTCCGCTCACGCCCGGGCGTGCTGCGCGCGATCCAGGCCTTGTACGACAACGCCGGCCCCGAAGCCTTCCTCGACGAGCGCATCCAGTTCGAGCCGGTACTGCCGGGCAGCAAGCGCGGCGACGCCGACTATCTGTTGGACGGCAAACCCGCGCCGGCATTGACCTTGCAGCTGATCGCAGGCGATGCCGACGGCAAACCGTTGAAGGCCGATGCCTCGCGCGACGCCGCCACCGCGGCCTGCGTGGCGGATATCCACAGGGTGCTCAGTGCCGCCCGCGAAGAGCGTGCATTGGTCGATGGCAAGCCGGTGCAGCCGGGTGATATCGCCGTGCTGGTGCGCTCGCATAAGGAAGCTTCACGCGTGCAGCAGGCCTTGGCCGCGCTCGGCATCCCAGCGGTAGCTGCAGGCAAGCAGAGTCTGTTCGCCAGCGCCGAGGCGCACGAACTGCGCCTGCTGTTGCTGGCCCTGCTGCAGCCGGCCGACGAAGGCCGCCTGCGCGCTGCGCTGGCTACCGTGCTGCTGGGCGAAAGCGCAGCCGCCATCGCCGCGATGGAACACGAAGGCGAACAACAGCGCCTGCATCAGGAACGTCTGCTGCAATGGCGTGAGCGTTGGCAGCGCGGTGGCATGCTCGCCCTGCTGTCGGACCTGTGCGCCGAACAGGCCGAACGTCTACTGCTGCTGATCGACGGTGAGCGCCGCCTGACCAACTACCTGCAGCTGGCCGAAGCCCTGCAGGAAGCCAGCAACCGCAGCATCGGCCTGCACGGCCTGCTCGATTGGCTGCAGGCACAGATCGCGCATGCCGATGAAGGCGACGAAGCGCAGCTGCTGCGGCTGGAATCCGACGCCCGCCGCGTGCAGATCATCACCCTGCACAAGAGCAAGGGCCTGGAATACCCGCTGGTCTATCTGCCCTTTGTCGGCATCGCCACCAATGCGCCGGACAGCAGCAACCACCGCACCGTGCATGACGGCGAACAGCGCGTATTGCACTGGAAGATCGACAAGGAAGATCCCGACTGGAAGGCCGTCGGCCAGCAGGTCAACGCCGATGAGGAGGCCGAAACCGCGCGTCTGCTCTACGTCGGCCTGACCCGCGCCGAGCATGCCTTGTGGATAAGTGGCGGTGCCTTGACTGGCTTGGCGACCTCGCGGCTCGGGCCGATGCTGCAGGGCTTGCCCGAGCACGCCGACATCCAGGTGATCGAAGACGACAGCGGCCCAGCGCCGGCGCGCCTGCCGCCCGAACGCGAGCAGGCTCTGCCGCCGGTACGCGAGGTGCGCCGCAGCGTGCCGCACGACTGGTGGGTCTACAGCTTCACCCAGCTCGCCCATGCCGAAGGCGGCCACGACACCGCGGCCGCTGCTACCGAAGACAGCGGCGGTGCCGCCGACGAACCGGCGCAGGTCGACGTCGATGCCGAGCCGGCCAATGAAGCCGCCAGCGCACAGCCGGAAGTGTTTGATCCGCGTTTTGCCGGCAGCCGTTTCGGCAACGTGCTGCATGCCGCATTGGAGAATGTCGACTTCGGCGTCTGGCGCGATTGGCAGCCCACCGAACCGGCACCGGAAGGGCAGGGCGGGATCATCGCCAAGGCCATGCGTGCGGATGGCTATATCGATGAAGAGATCGAAGACGGTGTGGCGCTTCTGACCGAACTGATCGGCCAGACCCTGACCGTCACCTTGCCCGAAGGCGGCGCCCTGCATTCGCTGGACGAAGGCGATCGCCGCGCCGAAATCGAGTTCCACTTCGCCATGCAGCCGACCACGGTGCCGGCACTGCTGCGCGCGCTGCATGCCCACGGGGTTGTACGCGGTCGCAACGGCTTCGGCCTGCGCCGCCAGCTGGAAGGGCTGATGACCGGCAAGATCGACCTTACCTACGTCCGCGACGGGCGTTGGTATGTGCTCGATTACAAGTCCAATCGTTTGCCGGACTACGCCCCGGCGCAACTGGACGCGGCCATGCGGCACAGCGAGTACGACCTGCAGGCGCTGATCTACACCGTGGCCCTGCACCGCTGGTTGCGTTTCCGCATCGGTGCCGGTTACGACTATGCGCGTGACTTCGGTGGCATCCGCTATCTGTTCTGTCGTGGGCTGGATGCAATGCGGCCGCAGTCGCCGGGCCTGTATGCGCACAACTTCGCGCCAGAGCTGGTGCACGCGGTGGACGAATTGTTTGCCGGTGGCCGCGAAGGTCACGCGGCGTTGTTGGCACGACTGGGAGGCGAGGCATGAGCCTGCTGGCCGCATTGAACAAAGCCGGCGCCCTGCGCGCGCTGGATCATGCCTTGGCGCAAAGCCTGCGCCGCCTGGATGCGGAAACGCCGGATGCGGTGCTGGCTGCAGCGGCGCTGGCCTCGCTGGCGGTATCGCAGGGCCACGCCGGCTTTGATCCGACCCAACCGCAACGTTTGGTGGATGCCGGTGTGGAATGGCCGGCTGCCGAAGCGTGGACTGCCCAGCTGGAGGCATCGAAGTGGATATCCACAGCTGTGGATAACAGCGTGGAGTCGCAGCAGGCACCCTTGGTATGGGAGAACGGGCTGCTGTATCTGCGTCGTTACCGCGAGTACGAACGCCGCTTGGCGGCGGGGTTGCAGCGGATCGGGCAGGCGCCGGTTGCTGATGGTGATGTGGCTGGGTTGGCGCAAGTGTTTGCACGCTTGTTCCCAGGGCAGGCGGTGCCTGCAATCCAGCAGGCTGATCTGTTCGGCGCACCCTCACCCCAGCCCTCTCCCGGTGGGAGAGGGGGCAAGAAGCGTGCAGCGCTGCAAGACTCGCAGACGGCCGAGCAGCTGGACCTCTCCCTTCTCCCGCCTGCGGGAGAAGGTGGCCGAAGGGCGGATGAGGGGAAGCTTTTAGACCACCAGGCAAGAGCAGCAGCCACCGCCCTGCGCCACAACCTGCTGCTGGTCACCGGCGGCCCCGGCACCGGCAAGACCACCACCATCACCCGCCTGCTGGTGCTGCTGGCCGCACAGGCACAGGCCACAAGCCAACCAGCACCACGCGTCGCCCTGGCCGCGCCAACCGGCCGCGCCGCCGAGCGCATGGCCGAAAGCCTGCGCCACGCCCTGCAGAAGCTCTCGGCGCAAGGCATCGACAGCGCCCTGTGCGAACAACTGCCAACCACCGGCACCACCTTGCACCGCCTGCTCGGCGTGATCCCCGATTCACCGCGCTTCCGCCACCACGCCGACAACCCGTTGCCTTATGACGTCATCGTGGTCGACGAGGCCTCGATGATCGACCTGCCGCTGATGACCAAGCTGGTCGAGGCCATCGCTCCCGGCACCCGCCTGGTGCTGCTCGGTGATCCCGATCAGCTGCCGTCGGTGGAAGCCGGCGACGTGCTCAGCGCCATCCTCCGCGCCGCCGGCGATGGCCAACGCACCACTGCAACGGATGCAGACGCACTGCGCCCGCTGCTGGGCGACTTGCCAGTCGATGCGATCGAAACCAAGCCCGCCGACTTCGCCGGCGCGCGCGTGCAGCTGCAGCGCGGCTACCGGCAGAGCGAAGCCCTGCAGCTCGCACCGCTGGCCGCTGCCATGCGCGACGGCGATGCTATTCAGGCGTTGCAACTGCTACGCGACGGGCAGCTGGCCGGCGTGCACTTCCACGAAGGCGATATCGATCCGCTGCAGGCCTGGCGTGAGCCGCTGCAGCAGTACTGGCAGGCACTGGCCGACGCGGCCACGCCCGCCGATGCTCTGGCGCTTGCGGGCCGCATGCGCCTGCTCACCGCCGTACGCGAAGGCCCGCAGGGCGCACGCGGACTCAACGCCCGCATCGAAGACCTGCTGGCCGGCACCCGTGGCCGCGCGCTGGGCCCGGGCTGGTTCCACGGTCGCCTGCTGATCATTGGCGAGAACAGCTACCGCCATCGTCTGTTCAACGGCGACGTCGGCATCTGCCTGCGTGATGGCGACGGCCGCAGCGTCAGCGCCTGGTTCCCCGGCGACGACCCGGCCAAGCCGCGTGCCTTCCACCCGGCGGCCCTACCGCTGCACGAAAGCGCATTCGCGATGACCGTGCACAAGGCGCAGGGCTCGGAGTTCGATCAGGTCTGGCTGCAGCTGCCACGCCGCGACAACCGCGTGCTCAGCCGCGAGCTGCTCTACACCGGCATCACCCGCGCCCGTAACGGCCTGCATCTGGCCGGTAGCGCCGAGGTGATCGAAGCGTCGCTGGCCCGCCACGCCAGCCGCTGGTCCGGCTTGGCGCAGCGCCTGTCTCCCTCCCTTTCGCCGTAGGCGAAGGGGAGGGTTGGGGAGGGGTGCTTCAAAGCCTTTGCTTTCCCCAACAGTCCCGCCTAAAAAGACCCGATCACAGAACACCGCAAGGACGCCCATGAAAACCCTGGTAACCACTGCACTGCTGCTCCTGGCCCTGACCGGCTGCAACAAGGACGCCCCCACCCCCGCCAAGCCGGAGCCAGCAACGGCAACGACCAGCACCGCCCAGGACATCAGCAACGCCCGCAGCTTCCTCAGCCACATCTACGCCGGCTACCACCCCGACGCCGGGCTGGACGCCATCCTGCCCGACGAAGAGGTCTACACGCCGGCCCTGATCGCCGCGATGCAGGCCAATAGCGACGCGTACGCCGGCGAAGTAGGCTATCTGGACGGAGATCCGCTCTGTGACTGCCAGGACACCGCGCAGGACCTGCGCCAGCTCAGCTTCGATATCCAGCCACTGGCCGACGGCCAGCTGCGTGCCAGCACCCAGCTCGACGACCCCCAGCACCCTTTGCAGCTGCAGTTGACCCTGCAGCGCCAGGGCGGCAGTTGGCGCGTTGCCGATATCGCCAACCCGCGTGCGCCCAGTCTGTTGCAGGCGCTGGAGCGCGATACCGTGGCGGCCAAGCAGGCCGCAGGGCAGGCACATTGAACCGGCGGATCGGCCGGTTTTGAAAAATCCCATATAAAACAATGAAATAGATTTTGCGCGCCCGGCTCGGCGGGGCCGGTCAAGGTGCCGTAAATGCTCCTTCTCACCCCCGGCTGGTAGCATGTCTACCCCGTAATCCAAGCGCAGTTCTGTAATGGCCGATCCCAAGAACCCGTCCGTCACCCAAGCCCAGGCCGAAGACGCCGTGCGCACCCTGCTGCGCTGGGCCGGTGAAGATCCCTCCCGCGAAGGCCTGCTCGACACCCCGCGGCGGGTAGCCGAGGCCTATGGCGATTGGTTCAAGGGCTATAACGACGACCCGCGCGAGTATCTGGCCCGTACCTTCGAGGAAGTGGCCGGCTACGACGAAATGATCGTGCTGCGCGACATCGAGTACGAAAGCCACTGCGAGCACCACATGGCGCCGATCATCGGCCGTGTGCACGTCGGCTACATCCCCAACGGCCGCGTGGTTGGCATCTCCAAGCTGGCTCGTGTGGTCGAGGCCTATGCGCGTCGCTTCCAGGTGCAGGAAAAGATGACCGCACAGATCGCCGACGTCATCCAGGACGTACTGCAGCCGATGGGCGTGGGCATCGTGGTGGAAGGCGCACACGAGTGCATGACCACCCGCGGCATCCACAAGCGTGGCGTCAGCATGGTCACCTCGCGCATGCGCGGCACCTTCCATGACGACGCGCGTACCCGCGCCGAGTTCCTGCGTTTCATCGAAGTCGGCCACGCCCGACGCTGAGCCCAGGGATCGCACGCGCTCGATGAAGTACCGCCAACGTATCGCCGGCTACCAGCGTCTGCGCGAGCAGCCGCTATGGAAACTGCTGGCCTCTGACCGTGCGCCGGTGCTGGTCGGCCTGTTGCAGGGCCTGCTGCTGGAAGCGGACCGCCGCATTCCCGGCTCCATCCTCGCCGAGCGCCTGCAGCAGCAGCTGGACACGCTCAATGGCGAGGAGCTCGAGGTCGAGTTGCCGCGCACCGCGCCGGCCTACATCGCCTACTGGCTGGCCCAGGGCTGGCTGGTACGGCGCCTGCCTGAAGGCGCGAGCGAAGAGGAATACGAGCTGTCGCGGCACGCCGTGCAGGCCATCCGCTTCATTGCCGGTATCGAGCACAACGCCAGCCTGGCCACCGAAAGCCGCTTGGCGATGGTGATGCAGCAGATCTCGCAGCTGGCGCAGCAGACCGAGGCCGATCCGGAAGCACGCTTGGCCGCATTGAAGGCCGAGCGCGACCGCATCGATGCCGAGATCGCCCAGGTGTCCACCGGCAAGGTCAGCGCGCTGGATGGCAAGCGCGCGCTGGAACGCACCCGTGACGTGATCCGCCTGGCCGATGATCTGGCCGAGGACTTCCGCCGCGTGCGCGATGACTTCGAGCAGCTCAACCGCCGCTTCCGTGAACGCATCATCGACGACGAAGGCGCGCGTGGCGACGTGCTCGACCGCCTGTTCAATGGCGTCGATGTGATTGGCGAATCCGATGCCGGGCGCAGCTTCCAGGCCTTCTGGGACTTGCTCAATGATCCGCGCCGCAGCGGTGAACTCGACGCCGCGCTGGACACCGTGCTCAACCGTGGCTTCACCCGCAAGCTGGACCGCAACGAGCGCAACTTCCTGCGCAACTTCACCAGCACCTTGCTGGAGCGCGGCGGTCAGGTGCACGAGGTGATGCAGCATTTCGCCCGCAGCCTGCGTGGCTTCGTGCAGAGCCGCGGCTATCTGGAACAGCGCCGGCTCAACCAGCTGCTCAAGCAGGCGCAGGGCCAGGCCCTGCAGCTGCGCGAAGAAGTGCGGCCGACCGCGCCTACCGGCTTCGTGCTGCCGCTGTCCTCGGCGCGCGTGCGCTCGATCGGCCAGTGGCGCCTGCACGACCCGCGCACGCATCAGGTCGACACCTCCATCTATTACGCCGAAGCCGCCGAGATCACCCTCGACAGCGTCGGCGATCTGGTCGCGCAGTCGGAAATCGATGTGCGCACCTTGAAAGACAATCTCTTCATGCTGCTGGGTTCACGCCCGCGCCTGAGCATCTCGCAGGTATTGCGCGAGCGGCCGGCGCGGCAGGGCCTGGGCAGCGTGATCGGCTATCTCTCCATCGGCACCCGCCATGGCAAGGTGATGACCGACCAACTCGAAACCGTGGAATGGACCGGTGGTGACGGCGTGGTGCGACGCGCCCGCGTGCCGCTGATCTGGTTCCTCAAGGAAAGACGCGATGAACTGGTCTGAGACCGAAACCGATAGCGAAGCCATCAGCGCGCCCGTCGCGCCGGCACCCACCTTGAGCGGCGGGGCATTGTTCGTCGGCGACAGCGGCCGCTTGCCGGTCGATGCACGCCGCGCGCTGTGCCTGCTGCTGGCCGGCCCCAGCGTCGACGCCCAGCGCCAGCCAGCGCAATGGTCTGCACTGCTGCGCAACGAAGACGAAGTGCGCAGCCTGCTGTGCGAGCTGTTCCTGGAACTGGTGCTGGACCGTGACGGCGGCGTCGCTTTCACCCGCCAGGCCGATACCGCCGAACTGGATTCGCCCAACCTGCTGCGCGCCGCGCCGCTGACCTTCATAGAGTCGGTGCTGCTGCTGTTCCTGCGCCAGCAGCTGGCCGAAGCCGATACCCGCGGCGAACGTGCGGTGGTGGCCGAGTTCCAGCTGGTGGAAGCGATGAGCATCTACCAGAAGAACGTCTCCACTGATCAGGCCGGTTACGGCAAGCGGGTTGCAGCCGCCATCGCCAAGATGCGCGAGAACCAGCTGCTGTCCAAGCTGCGTGGCAGCGAGGACCGTTACGAAGTATCGCCAGCGCTGAAGCTGCTGTTCTCGGCCGAGGACGTGCAGGTGCTGGTCGAGGCTTACCGCCAGTTGCGCGACGGCGATGCTGTCGACGATGCGGTCGCCGACGACGAAGAAAACACCAGCGGCACCACCGCCGAATGATGCCTGGCACCCACGCCACGCTGACCAGAATGACCACCGCCGCGCGCCGCGTGGCGGCTGAAGGATGAGCCGTATGGAAACCACGTCCCACACCTTGCTTCCCAACGCCGCGTTGTTCAACGACCCGGCCAGCGATGCGCGCGCGAACCAGTTCCGCATGCGCCGTCTGCAGGTGCTCAACTGGGGTACGTTCTCCGGCCTGACCGAAGTGCCGATCGCCGAACGTGGCTTCCTGTTCGTCGGCCGCTCCGGCTCGGGCAAGTCAACTTTGCTTGATGGCATGAGCGCGCTGCTGACGCCGCCGAGCATCGTCGACTTCAACGCCGCCGCACGCGAAGCCGAACGCTCTGGTCGCGACCGCTCGCTGGTGTCGTATGTGCGCGGCGCCTGGGCCGACCAGCAGGACAGCGAGTCCGGCGAAATCGCCACCCAGTACCTGCGCAAGGGCGCCACTTGGAGCGCATTGGCGCTGGAATACCACACCGCCCGCGGCGACGCGGTGTCGATCGTGCGGCTGTTCTGGATCGCCGGTGCCGGCACCTCGGCCAATGATGTGCGCAAGCACTACATGGTGATCCCGCGTCGCTTCGACCTGGCCAAAGAGATGGAAGGCTTCGACCTGGACCTGCGCAAGCTGCGCGGTCGCCTGGGCGAAGACGTCGGTCACTTCGACAGCTTCACCGGTTACGCCGAGCGCTTCCGTCATCTGCTGGGCATCGGCAACGACATGGCGTTGCGTCTGCTGCACAAGACCCAGTCGGCCAAAAACCTTGGTGACCTCAACGGTTTCCTGCGTGGCTTCATGCTGGAAGAGCCGCGTACCTTCGAAGCCGCCGACCGTCTGGTCGATGACTTCGCCGAACTCGATGGCGCCCACCACGCCGTGGTTACCGCGCGCCGTCAGGTTGAAACGCTGACCCCGGCGCGTGATTTCCACCAGGACCTGATGACGCTGCGCAAAGGCGTGGCAACGCTGCGCGACCTGCAGATCGGCATCGACGGCTTCCGCGAGGAAAAGCGTCTGGAGCTGGTCAACGAGCGCCTGAAAGAAGTGGAAATGCTCGACCGCGGCCTGATGGGCGAGGAAGGGCAGCGCCGGCAATCGCTGGACAACCACGAACAGAAGCTGGTCGAGCTGGAACGCCAGCAGCGCGAGCAGGGCGGCGAGCGCGTCGACGAACTGGAACGCGAGCGCACCCGCGTCGAGCGCGAAGTCGAAGAACGCAGCCGTCGCCGCAAGCAGTTGGAGGGCGCCTGCCGCCAGCTCGGCATGGCCCTGGCCGAAACCGCCAGCGGCTTCTCCGAACAGGTGGAGCAGGCACGTGCATTGATCGACGGCACCAAGTCCGGCGCTGGCACCGTGGACGACGCCATCGCCGAGCGCATGGCCGAGCGCCGCGATGACGAAAAGCGTTTCGCCGCACTGCGGGTGGAGCTGGAATCGCTGAAGGCCACGCCGAGCTCGATCCCGGCACCGCTGCAGCAGCTGCGCGCAC
This sequence comes from Stenotrophomonas sp. STEN018, assembly GCF_056760235.1. NCBI lineage: Bacteria > Pseudomonadati > Pseudomonadota > Gammaproteobacteria > Lysobacterales > Lysobacteraceae > Stenotrophomonas > Stenotrophomonas sp. STEN018. Next base: position 5,685 of record NZ_JBRREK010000057.1, on the reverse strand, counting down.
GTTTATGCGATGACACCGGCCTGTCCGAGTCCGCGCTGCCGTTCGTCGGCGAGCTGATCCAGGTGCGCGAAGACCAGATCGGCTGGCGCGGTGCGATCGAGCGCGTGTTGCATGGTTTCGCGCAATCGCTGCTGGTCGACGAGAAGAATCACCAGCAGGTCGCCGAATGGGCCAACCGTACCCATCTGGGCACCAAGCTGGTCTACTTCCGCATCCGTGACAATGAGCTGCTGCATGCACGCGAGCCGGAGAAGCGTTCGCTGATCCACAAGCTGCAGCTGCGCGACCATCCGTACGGCGACTGGGTCTATAACGAACTGCAGCGCCGCTTTGATTACACCTGCGTGGAAAACGCAGGCCAGTTGCGCAGCGAAGACCGTGCGCTGACCCGCGAAGGCCAGATCAAGCATCCCGGCGACCGCTACGAAAAGGATGACCGCCACGCGGTCAACGATCGCAAGCGCTGGATGTTGGGCCATGACAACCGCGACAAGCGTCGCGTGTTCGAGCGTGAAGGCCAGGAGCTTGCGCAGCGCATCGCACGCAGCGAGGCTGATGTGGCGATGCTGCGCAAGCAGCGCGAGAGTGGGCAGGAAAAGCAGTTGGCAGCGCATTCGTTGATCGAGCGCGACTGGGATGAAATCGATGTCGGCCCGCGCCTGCAGCGCCTGAGTGATATCGACGAACAGCTGGTTGACCTGCGCGAAGGCGACACCGCCTTGGCGCGAATCGGTCAGCAGATCGAATTGACCCGCGGCCTGCGTGACCAGGGCAAGCGCACCTATGAAGACGTGCGGCTTGAGCGTGGCCAGTTCTCGCGCGAGCGTGCACGCCTGGAGCAGCTGCGTGACAACGGCCAGGCGCGCGTCGCCAGTGCACCGCTGACCGAGTTGCAGCGCGAAGGTCTTGAAGAGCGTTTGAACATCCTGCCGGGCTTGAACCTGGAAAGCCTGGAAAGCCACTTCCGCGTGGTCGAACGTGGGCTGGCCGAAGAGCTCGGCAGCAGCCAGGGCCGCGATGCCAAGTTGACCCAGCATCTGCTCGATTGCTTCCGCAAATACACCCAGCAGTGGCCGGAAGACTCCGGTGACTTCACCGTGTCGCTGACCAGCGCCGACGATTTCCTTGCGCGTTTGACCCGACTGGAAAGTGACGGCTTGCCGCGCCACGAAGGTCGCTTCTTCGAATTGCTGCAGACCCAGAGCAAGAACAACCTGCTGGCCCTGCAACGCCACACTGCTGAAGCGCACAAGGCGATCAAGCAGCGCATGGACGAGGTCAACGCCTCGCTGGAGCAGGTGGCGTTCAACCGCGGCACCGTGCTGGCCATCGACGTACACGACCGGCGCCTGCCGGAAGTGCAGGACTTCCAGCTGCAGCTGCGTGCGGTGTTGACCCACCAGCAGACCGAAGACCGCTCGCTGGCCGAGTCGCAGTTCAACGTGCTGCGCGAGCTGGTGCGCCGTCTCGGCGCGCAGGAACCGGAGCTGCGTCGCTGGCGTGAGCAGGTGCTCGACGTGCGTCTGCATGTGGAGTTCATCGGCGTCGAGTTGGATTCAGAGACCCGCGAGCAGGTCGAAATCTATCGCAGCGGCGCCGGCAAGTCCGGTGGCCAGCGGCAGAAGTTGGCCACCACCTGTTTGGCTGCTGCGTTGCGCTACCAGCTGGGCGGCGAAGATGGCGAACTGCCGCGCTACGCTGCAGTGGTATTGGACGAAGCCTTCGACAAGGCCGATAACGAATTCACCGCGCTGGCGATGAACATCTTCGAGAACTTCGGTTTCCAGATGGTGGTGGCCACCCCGCTGAAGTCGGTGATGACGCTGGAGCCGTTCATCGGCGGCGCCTGCTTCGTCGAGATCAGTGGCCGCCACGATTCGGGCGTGCTGCTGATCGAGTACGACGACGAAGGCAATCGCTTGAAGCTGCCGGCGCGCGCACGTGGTGCGATGGCGCAGGCCAGTGCGGAAGATGCAGTGGATGTGCCGGTTGCTGTTGAAGCAGCGGCTGCGTCCAGTGAGGCTGTTGAAGTTGAGCCGGTTGCTGAAGCTGTGGTGGAAGTGGAAGTGGAAGTGGAAGTGGAAGTGGAAGTGGAAGTGGAAGCCAAGCCTGCGGTGAAGAAAGCTGCGAAGAAGGCTTCACCGAAGAAGAATATTCCGGCCTGAGTGTCAGGACAGGGAGGCTGTCCCTATTGCCAGGCAGCTAGGCTTTTTCTTCTCCCGCTTGCGGGGGAAGGTGCCCGAAGGGCGGATGGGGGGAGCTTTTGATTCTGCTTTAGCTGTTGCATCGAGCCAAAGCCAAAGCACCCCTCCCCAACCCTCCCCTTGGCCTTCGGCCAAAGGGAGGGAGCAGAGCCAAGCCATCGCTCAGCTTGTTACCCTCGACCTACTTCAAGACACGCGTTCAGCGGAGATCAGCATGCATTACGTAGAAATCGTCACCGCCCTGGTGGTGCTGCAATACCTGTACTTCATTGTCTTGGTTGGCCGCGCACGTGGCCGCTACGGCATCAAAGCACCCGCCGTTACCGGCCACGAAGGCTTCGAGCGCGCGTACCGCGTGCAGATGAACACCTTGGAGCTGATGGTCGCGCTGCTGCCGTCCATGCTGATCGCCGCACGCTTCTGGCCAGCCGAATGGGTGGCAGGTATCGGCGCGGTGTATCTGATTGGCCGCTTCATCTACTGGCGCGCCTATGTCGGCAACCCGTCCAGCCGCGGCCTGGGTTTCGGTCTGTCGATGCTGCCGGTGCTGGTACTGTTGTTGATGGCACTGGCCGGCGCGTTCCTGCGCTGAGAGCTCGCAGCTTTTCCCATGCCTTTGTGGGAGCGGTGTAAACCGCGAAGCTCATAGCCTCGCAGCTGCAGCTTGATCTGCAGTTGCAATCTTCATACGGCTTCAGGCATCGCCAGCTTCACGGCTTACGCCGTTCCCACAAAAACAAAGCGGCAGTAAACCAAGGGAGCCTCGCGGCTCCCTTGGTCATCATCCAACTCAGAAATCCATGCTGAGCTTGGCGTAGGTGTAGCGGCCGGGCAGGTCGTAGGTTCCCGGGTCATAGCCATTGAGCGTGCAGCTCAGGCAGATCGGCGGGTTCTTGTCGAACACGTTGTTGACGCCAACGCTGACCTTCACGCCCTTCATCCACGCATCGGTGCGCCAGCTGATCTGTGCGTCGTGATAAGTCGTCGCGCCCAGCCAATGCTGATCGGCAACGCTGTCGGTGCAGATCGCAAAGCCATTGGCACCGGCGCAGCTTTCGCGCAGACGGTCGATGTAACGCATCGTCCAGTTCACGTTCCAGTTGCGGAAGTCCCAGTTGGTGCTCAGGGTTGAGCTCCACTCGGGAATGGAGCTGTCATTGACTTCGATACCCGGGCCCTTCGGCTCCGGCTGGCCGGACTCGTTGACCAGCTCATAGCGGGATACCCAGGTCGCCTTCCAATCGAAACCGAGCTGACCCCAGCCGGTTTCCGGCAACAGCCAATGTGCGTTGAAGTCCCAGCCGCTGGTGTTGATGGTGCCGAGGTTGGCGAGGATGTCCTCGAAGCGGACGATCTGGCCACGATCGTTGCGGGTATAGCTGGCACAGGCAACGGCATCGCGGCTGTCGATGCAGCGGTCCATGATGGCCTGCGCATCCGGCGCCTGGATCGCCTTGTCGATGGTGTGGCGGTAGAAGGTGATACCCAGGTCCAGTTTGCTGGCCCAGCTGCTGTCTTCGGCCCAGCTCGGGCTCCACACCGCGCCAGCCATGAACGAGCGGCTCTCTTCCGGCTGCAGGTCGCGGTTGCCGGAGGTCACCACCGAGATCTGCGGGTTGGCCTGCTCGTAGCCCGGCGGTACGCCATCGGCAACGCACTTGGGTGTGGTCGATGCGGCGTTGTTGCAGGGGTCGACGATGGTGGCATCGAAGCGGCTCAGCGTGCCGTACAACTCGCCGATTGACGGCGCACGGAAGCCCTGTGCGAACGACATGCGCAGCAATAGTTCATCGGCTGGCTGCCAGCGCAGGCCGATCTTGCCGGTGTTGGTACCGCCGAAGGTGGAGTAGTCCGAATAGCGGCCGGCAATGCTCAGGTCCAGGCTCTTGCCCCAGAAACCTCCGCGCGCCAGCGGCACGTCGAACTCGACGTAGGCTTCCTTCACCGAGTAACTGCCGATGGTCACGCCCGACGGCACGCCGTTGTACTCACCGGCGATGGTGATCGGGTCGGGATGGTACTCGCCCTTGTAGCGGCGCCATTCGGCACCGGCGGCGAAGGACACCGGCCCGGCCCAGATGTCGAACAATTCGCCGGTGATGTTGGCCGAGCCCAGCGACAGCGTGTTCTTGCTGCGGTCACGCACGATCGGCGAGATCCACGCCAGCATCTGCGGGGTGATGGTGCCGGGGCCGCCAAACAGGTTCAGTGGCACGCAACCGGCGATTGCCGCACAGGCTGCCGGATCGCCCAGCGCCTGGTTGATGTGCTTGATGTTGTAGCTGCCGGTATTGGTCTGGGTCGCCTTGCTTTCACTGGACATCACATTGACGTCCCAGTTCCAGGTGCGTTGGTTGACCTCGAACACGCCATCCAGCCCGCCGGCGGCGTACCAGGTTTTCACGTCCTGCTCGTAGCGGCGCGGCCCACCTTCTACCGGTCGTCGGCCGAGCAGGAACAGGTTGGGATTGGCGCCCATCGTGGTCAGGTCGAAACCGAACGGGTTGTACGGATTGTTGGCCGAGATGACCAGCTTGGTTTCGGCCCAGTCGTTGTACACACCGGCATCGGTGCCGAGGAAGATCGGCTCCGGCGCGGCCTGGTTGGCCGACTCGCGTTCACTGTACAGGCCGCGGAACCAGCCGCTGACATTCGGGGTGAACTCGAAGCGCACCTGGCCGAACACCGATTTACGCTCGTTTGGGGTCAGCAGCAGGTTGTAGGGCGCGAAGTTGAAGCGGTTGGCAGTACCAAAGCGGATGAAGTCACCGGGGAAAGCGGACCCACCGGCGAAGCTGGCGCCATTGGGCAAGGTGATGTTGCACGTCGCCGAACCGGGGATGGGATTGCCGGCTGCGTCCTGGCCGAGCGGACACAGGCCGCCATAGGTGTTGTTGCCATCCGGCGGCGCAAACACCGTGCGGCCACCGGGGGTGGCCGAGCTGCCGTTGGACAGGCCGGTGCCGGGGACCGGCTCGCGCGCCCACAGGTATTCGGACGAACTGATCTCCTTCTGCTTGAACCACGACGCACCGACAATCCACTGCGCACGATCGCTGCTGCCACCAAAGCTCAGGTCCACGCTGCTGGTGCCGCCGCCCTTGAGGTTGTAGTCGCCGTACTGCACGTCGACATGGCCGCCCTCGGCGCCCTTCCTGGTGATGATGTTGACCACGCCGGCAATTGCATCGGAACCGTAGATCGAGGACGCGCCGTCTTCCAGCACTTCGATGCGATCCACGATCGCCAGCGGAATGGTGTTCAAGTCCACCGACGAACCCACGCCCGAGCCGGAGGATTCATTGACCCAACGGATGCCGTCCACCAGCACCAGGACGCGCTTGGCCCCGAGATGACGCAGGTCTACCGTCGCGGGGGGGGGGGGGGCCCCCCCCCCCCCCGCGGGGGGGGCCGGCGTGGGGGGGGGGGTGGGGGGGGGGGGGGGGGGGGGGGCGGGGGGGGGGGGGGGGGGGGGGGGGGG